>JANOKY010000247.1:0-7419 GCA_031419635.1 Burkholderiales bacterium
CGAACGCCTGCCGGTGCCGGCCCAGGCCGTGCGCCAGGGCCTGGCCACGGTCGATTTGCCCGGCCGCTTCCAGATCGTGCCCGGCCAGCCGACCCTGGTGCTCGATGTGGCGCACAACCCGCATGCAGTGGCGGCACTCGCGCTCAACCTCGACCAGATGGGTTTTTATCCGCGCACCCACGCGGTCTTCGGTGCGATGGCCGACAAGGACCTGGCCAGCCTGATCGCACGCATCGCACCGCTGATCAACGCCTGGTATTGCAGCGATTTGCCGCTGGCGCGGGCGGCCAGCGCGGCGCAACTCGCGGCTACCGTGCACGCCGCGGCGCCGAAGGCCAGCGTCAGCGAACATGCCGACCCGGCCGCCGCACTCGGTGCAGCGCTGGCCGCTGCCGACCCCGCTGATAGAATTTTGATCTTCGGCTCGTTTCTCACCGTCGGTGGCGTGTTGCGGCAAGGCCTGCCGCGTCTGGCCGCCCCCCACGCGGCGTAGGCGCTGCCTGCGGCGGCCTCGATGCCGCCCGTCGCCAAGCTCTCCAACGCCTGCAACCGACACGCCACGCCTCGCATGGGTCTGTTCTCCCTCTTCAAGCGCTCCGCCGCTGCCGCACCGGCCGCTGCCGGCGGCGACACTGCGCAGGCCGTCGACGCCGCGCGCACGCGGGCGCGGCGGCGCCTGATTGGCGCCGTGCTGTTGCTAGGCATCGGTGTGATCGCCTTCCCGTTGTTGTTCGAGACGCAACCGCGGCCGATCCCGGTCGACATTCCGATCGAAATCCCACGCAAGGAAGGTGCGGCGCCGCTGCTGGTGCCGCCAGCGCGTGCGCCGGTGGCCGCCGCCGCGTCCAAGCCCGCGCTGGTGATCACCGAATCGAAGGCCGAGGCTGCCAAGGAAGTGGTGGTGCCGGCGCCGGCTGCACCCAAAGCGGCCGAGCCACCACCCAAGGCTGCCGAGCCGAAAGTCCAAGCCGCGGAGCCCACCAAGGTCGAAGCCAGGCCGGCCCCTGAGGCTGCCGGCCGTTTCGTGGTGCAGATCGGTGCTTTCGCCGATGCCAATGGCGCACGCGAGACGCGGGCCAAGGTCGAGAAGCTGGGCCTGCGCACCTACACCCAGGCGGTCGATACCGACAACGGCAAACGCACCCGCGTTCGGCTGGGCCCGTTCGCGTCGCGCGACGAGGCCGAGCAGGCGGCCGCCAAGGTCAAGGCCGCCGGGCTGCCGGCCGCTGTCCTCACGCTATGACGCTGCCAAGCTTGGCCTGGGTCGATTGGGCGCTGCTGGCGGTGCTGCTGATCTCGGTCGCGGTGGGCCTGTGGCGCGGCCTGGTGTTCGAGGTCTTGTCGCTGGTCGGCTGGGTCGCGGCCTACATCGCGGCGCAAGTGTTAGCGTCAACTGTCGCGCCACTGCTGCCGATCGGCACGCCCGGCGGCGCGCTGAACCAGGCGGTCGCTTTCGCACTCGTCTTCGTCGCAGCGCTGATCGTCTGGGTGCTAGCCTCGCGGTTGCTGCGCATGGTGATCCATGCCACGCCGCTGCAAGTGGTTGACCGCGTGCTCGGTGGCGGCTTCGGCCTGCTGCGCGGCGCGGTGCTGTTGCTGGCTGTGGCCACCGTGGTCTCACTGACGCCCGCTGTTCGCTCGCCGGCATGGCAGCACTCGCAGGGTGCGGCCTGGCTCGCGGGCCTGCTGCATGAATTGAAGCCGGTGCTGCCAGAATCGCTGGCGCAGCACCTGCCGGCCTGAAAGGATTCAAAAGTGTGCGGCATCGTCGGCGTCATCTCCAAAGCGCCCGTCAATCAGTTGATCTACGACGCGCTGTTGCTGCTGCAGCACCGCGGCCAGGACGCGGCTGGCATCGTCACGATGCTCGGCACCAAATGCTTCATGCAGAAGTCGCGTGGCATGGTGCGCGACATCTTCCGCACCCGCAACATGCGCGCGCTGCCAGGCAACGTCGGTCTGGGCCAGGTGCGCTACCCGACGGCGGGCAACGCCTACAGCGAAGAAGAGGCGCAGCCGTTCTACGTCAACGCGCCGTTCGGCATCGTCCTGGTGCACAACGGCAACCTGACCAACGCGCGTGCGCTCAAGGCCGAGCTGTTCGACGTCGACCGCCGCCACATCAACACCGAAAGCGACACCGAAGTCCTGATCAACATCCTGGCGCATGAGATCGAGGGCGCCGCGCGCGATCTGCCGCTCACGCCCGAGACCATCTTCAAGGCGGTGGCGGCGGTGCACCGGCGCGTCAAGGGCTCGTATGCGGTGATTGCATTGATCGCCGGCCATGGCCTGCTGGCCTTTCGCGACCCGTTCGGCATCCGCCCGCTGGTGTTCAGCCAGGACAAGGACGGCGAGGTCTTGGTCGCCAGCGAGAGCGTTGCGCTGGACGGCACCGGCCACCGCCTGGCGCGCGACGTGGCGCCCGGCGAAGCGATCTTCATCGACATGGCGGGCCGCTTGCACGCGCGCCAATGCGCCAACAAGCCCACGCTCAACCCCTGCATGTTCGAGTTCGTCTACCTGGCGCGGCCCGATTCCGTGATGGACGGCATCTCGGTCTACCAGGCGCGGCTGAACATGGGCGAGACGCTGGCGCAGCGGCTGATCTCGACCATGCCGCCGTCGGAGATCGACGTGGTGATCCCGATCCCCGAATCGAGCCGGCCGAGTGCAATGCAGTTGGCGCAGAAGATCGGCAAGCCCTACCGTGAAGGCTTCGTCAAGAACCGCTATGTCGGCCGCACCTTCATCATGCCGGGGCAGGAAGTGCGCAAGAAGAGCGTGCGGCAAAAGCTCAACGCCATCGGCGTCGAGTTCAAGGGCCGCAACGTGCTGCTGGTCGACGACTCGATCGTGCGTGGCACCACCAGCAAGGAAATCGTGCAGATGGCTAGAGAGGCCGGGGCGCGCAAGGTCTACATGGCCTCGGCCGCGCCGCCGGTGCGCTTCCCGAACGTCTATGGCATCGACATGCCGACCACCGACGAGCTGATCGCCCATGGCCGCAGCATCGAAGAGATCCGCCAGTTCATCGGTGCCGATGCCTTGATCTACCAGGATGTCGATGCGATGAAACGCGTGGTCGGTGCGCTGAATCCGCGCATCGCCAGTTTCGAGGCCAGTTGCTTCGACGGCCGCTACATCACCGGCAATGTCAGCGACGCTGATTTCGCCACGCTCGAAGCGCAGCGGCGGCTGCAGTTCGACGACGAAGAGTCCAACGACCGCGGCCGCCTGGCGTTGCAAAGCGTGGCGGAGAAGGCATGAGTCGCCGGGCCGCTCCCAAGGCGAATACCGCAGTGCGAAGCACGGAGGTTGCCTGATGAGTCGCCGGGCCGCTCCCAAGGCGAATACCGCAGTGCGAAGCACGGAGGTTGCCTGATGAGCGACGCCAGCAAGAGACTGCCGCGCGTGAACCTGCCGCCCGGTGTGCGGCTGGACACGCTGGCCGTGCGCGAGGGCCTGCCGCCTTCGCAATGGGGCGAGAACTCCGAAGCCCTGTTCCTGACCAGTTCCTTCGTGCACCCGGATGCGGCCACCGCGGCGGCGCGCTTCGCCAACGAAGAAGAGGCTTTCGTCTATAGCCGCTTCTCCAACCCGACGGTGACGATGATGGAGCGCCGCCTGGCCGCGCTCGAAGGCACCGAGGCCTGTATCGGCACCGCGAGCGGCATGGCGGCAATCCTGTTGCTGGTGATGGGCCTGTTGAAGGCCGGCGACCATGTGGTCTGCTCGCAGTCGGTGTTCGGCTCGACGATCAGGCTGTTCCAGGAGTTCGCCAAGTACGGCGTGCAAACGAGTTTCGTTTCGCAGACCGATGTGAATGCCTGGCGTGCCGCGGTGCGGCCGAACACCAAGCTGCTGTTCGCCGAGTCGCCGACCAACCCGCTGACGGAGGTCTGCGACATCGCTGCGCTGGCGCAGATTGCGCACGCTGCCGGCGCGCTGCTAACGGTGGACAACTGCTTTTGCTCGCCGGCTTTGCAGCAGCCGGTGAAGCTCGGTGCCGATATCGTGATGCACTCCGGCACCAAGTACCTCGACGGCCAGGGCCGCGTGATCGCGGGCGCTCTGTGCGCCAGCGAGAAGATCGTCAACGAGAAGTTCGTGCCGACGCTGCGCAGTGCGGGCATGAGCTTGTCGCCCTTCAATGCCTGGGTGGTGTTGAAAGGCCTGGAGACACTGTCGATTCGCATGAACGCGCAGAGCGAGCGTGCGCTCCAGATGGCGCATTGGCTCGAGGCGCAGCCGATCGTCGAGCGTGTCTATCACCCGAGCTTGCCTTCGCACCCGCAGCACGCGCTGGCAATGGCGCAGCAATCGGGGCAGGGTGGCGCGGTGGCCTCGTTCGTTGTCAAGGGCGGCCGGGCGGCCGCCTTCGCCGTGATCGACGCCACGCGCATCTGCTCCATCACCGCCAACCTCGGCGACACCAAGACCACCATCACGCATCCGGCGAGCACTTCGCACGGCCGTTTGAGCGAAGAGCAGCGCCAGGCCGCAGGGATCACGCAAGGGATGATCCGATTGGCGGTTGGCCTGGACGATGTCGAAGATTTGAAGGGCGACCTCGCACGCGGGTTCGCTGCGCTGGCGACATGACGCTTTTTGCTGCTGTTCGTACCCGGATTGCACCGTCGCCCACCGGCTTTTTGCACCTGGGAACGGCGCGCACGGCGCTGTACTCCTGGGCCTATGCGCGCCACCACGGCGGCCAGTTTGTGCTGCGCATCGAAGACACCGATGTCGCCCGTTCGACGCAGGAGTCGGTTGACCAGATCCTGGCCTCGATGCGCTGGCTCGGGCTGGATTTCGACGAAGGCCCGATCTACCAGATGCAGCGCCTGACACGCTACCAGGAAGTGGCCGAGCAGTTGATCGCCAGAGGCCACGCCTACCGCTGCTACTGCACGCCGGCCGAGCTGGATGCGATGCGCGAAGCGCAGCGCGCGCGCGGCGAGAAAACGCACTACGACGGCCGCTGGCGCCCCGAGCCGGGCAAGGCCTTGCCGCCCGCGCCGGCCGATGTGGCGCCGGTGATCCGGCTGAAGAACCCGCAGGCCGGCCATGTGACTTGGCACGATCTGGTCAAAGGCGACATCACTATCGGCAACCGCGAATTCGACGACCTGATCCTCGTGCGGCCTGCACCCGCCGACGCGCCTGACGGTGCGCTGGGCGTGCCGACCTACAACTTCGCCGTCGTCGTCGATGACTGGGACATGCGCATCACGCATGTTTTTCGTGGCGACGAGCATGTCAACAACACGCCGTGGCAGATCAACATCTTTCGCGCACTGAGCGCTCCGCTGCCGCAGTTCGGCCACTGCCCGATCATCCTCGGTGACGACGGCCTGAAGCTTTCCAAGCGCCGCGGCGCAGTCAGCGTCACGGCCTACGAAGACGCCGGCTACCTGCCCGAGGCGATGCTCAACTACCTGGCGCGCCTGGGCTGGAGCCACGGCGACGAAGAGCTGTTCACGCGCGAGCAATTGGTGGCCTGGTTCGACGGCAGCCACCTGGCCAAGAGCCCGGCACAGTGGGATCCGGCCAAGCTGGCCTGGGTCAACGCGCATTACATCAAGCAAGCTGACGATGCTCGATTGGCCACGCTGGTGCAGGCCCAGTTGGCGTCACGCCGCGTCCAGGCCGCTGACCTCGAACATCTTGCGCGCGCCTGCGCCCTCTTCAAGGACCGCTGCAGCACCACGGTCGAATTGGCCGACTGGCTGCAGATGTACTTTGCGCCGGTGGCGCCGACTGCTGAGGATCTGGCAACGCATGTGACGCCAGCGGTCCGGCCGGCCCTGGTCACCCTGCGCGATCGCTTAGCCGCGATTGCCTGGGACAAAGCCGCGATCGCTGCGGCGATGAAGGACACGCTGGCCGCGCACCAACTGAAAATGCCGCAACTCGCGCCGGCCTTGCGCGTGCTGGTTTGCGGCCGCGCGCAAACACCGTCGATCGATGCAGTCCTCGCACTCTTCGCACGCGATGTCGTGCTTGCGCGCCTGGGGCCCGTCTGAAAAACTTGTCTATAATCGCGCTCTTGCTTGAACGGCGTGGCCGCTCTACATAGGGGGTATAGCTCAGCTGGGAGAGCGCTTGCATGGCATGCAAGAGGTCAGCGGTTCGATCCCGCTTACCTCCACCAACACCGCAAGGTCACGGGGCAAGGCGGGCGCGCAGTTCAGGTGTGAGAAGGTTTTCCTGTCCCCTTCGTCTAGAGGCCTAGGACACGACCCTTTCACGGTCGGTACAGGGGTTCGAATCCCCTAGGGGACGCCAACATGGGTTGGACAAGTCTGGCTGCACTTGCGGAGCGATCCGGCAACGCAGCCACCGCGTGGAGTGGTAGTTCAGTTGGTTAGAATACCGGCCTGTCACGCCGGGGGTCGCGGGTTCGAGTCCCGTCCACTCCGCCAATAAAATCAACGGGTTGCAGCATGAATGCCGCAGCCCGTTTTTCTTTGCCGGCATCGTGGGAACACTTATGGGAACAGTTGCGTTGCTCCATGAGTTGCTGGCGTTGTTCGCAGTTTTGCTCGAGGTGCTACGAACTGAAATGCGCCCTGCTGGTGCCTCTCGGTCCATGACGCCCATTCGAGCTTTGCGGTCCGACTTCGCGACGTGATTTCGGCGCGCATGTCGTACCTTTAACGGTGAGGGACTGATGCCTTATTGCGGCGCATGGGCAGGGGATCGCGCGACTGCGACAGTGACTCTGCGTGCAGTGCTGGAGTCGTTTGACGATTCGCACCGAACGCGTCTGTTCCCTTTGGCGTTGCGAAACGGCCGCGCTGCATCGACGACGAGAATGCGGAAGCAGCGCCGCTTTCATCACGCACCATGACCATTGCTCATGCTTGGGCCTTCCGCGCCAGTCTGCGCCGGCGCGCTTTCGGCTGGAGTGGCACCGGCAAAGCGATCGACAGGCTAAACGCTGCCGTTGCCGAAGTTGTCGCGATCGCCCGCACCGACCCGGCACTGGCCGGCGAGGGCGCCGTACTTTTGCTGGAGAAAGTCTCCGCGGCAGTTTGCGAGATCGACAGCTCCAGTGGCGCGCTCGGCAACGCCACGCATTCGTTGGTCGAAACTCTTGTGCCGATCATGGCTGCCGCACCCGCCGGCCGTGCGGCTGGGACTGCGGATGATTTCTGGACTGCAGTCGGAGTCCATGACGCGCATCGTCGTGGCGCGTCATGAGCGGGTCTTCGACTCCGCCGAGGACTTGGCACGACGCGCGCGGATCGAACACCACGAGATGAAGGCTCTCGCGGGCGCCGACGCCCTGATGAGCCTATCCGGCCACCGGCGCCAGCAAGTCTGGGATGCGGCGGCACTTCGTTCGACACCCGAGCTGCTTCGGGACGCGCCGTTCGATGAAGACATCCTTGAATTGCCGCAGGCCCCGGA
>JANOKY010000248.1:0-3919 GCA_031419635.1 Burkholderiales bacterium
TAGGTCGGCACGTTCTGCAGGATCGGCTTTTCGCCGAGGTAGAACTCGATCATCTTCGGCACGTATGGGTAGATGCTCTTGTCGTCGCAGACCCCCGTGCCGATGGCGTTGGACAGGGTCACGTTGCCGGCGCGGTAGACGTCGAGCAGGCCGGCGCAGCCCAGCGTGCTGTCGGCGCGGAAAGCGTCGGGGTCGAGAAAATCGTCATCGACGCGGCGGTAGATCACATCGACCTTGCGCGGGCCCTGCGTGGTGCGCATGAAGACGAAGCCGTCGCGCACGAACAGATCCTGCCCCTCGACCAGCTCCACCCCCATCTGCTGGGCCAGGAAGGCATGCTCGAAATAGGCGCTGTTGTACATGCCCGGCATGAGCACGATCACGGCCGGGTCGTTGGCGCTGGCCGGCGCCAACGAGCGCAGGGTTTCGAGCAGCAGGTCGGGGTAATGCGCCACCGGCTCGATGCGGTGCTGGCTGAACAGCTCGGGAAACAGCCGCATCGACATCTTGCGGTTCTCCAGCATGTAGCTCACGCCGCTGGGCACGCGCAAGTTGTCTTCGAGCACGTAGTACACGCCGCTGCCGTCGGGTGCGGCCGCGCGCACGATGTCGATGCCGGCAATGTGCGAGTAGACATTGCCCGGCACATCCACGCCGACCATCTCGGGTCGGAACTGCGCATTTCGCTCGATCTGCTCGGCCGGCACGATGCCGGCTTTCAGGATCTCCTGGCCGTGATAGACATCGTGAATGAAGCGATTCAGCGCCGTCACCCGCTGCGCCAGGCCGCGTTCCATCTCGCGCCATTCGGCCGCCGGGATGATGCGCGGGATCAGGTCGAACGGGATCAGGCGCTCGGTGCCCTCATTTCCCAACTTCGCATCTTCATCCCGCACGCCATAGACCGCGAAGGTGATGCCCACTCGTCGAAAAATCACCTCGGCCTCTTCGCGCCGCGAGCGCATCACCTCGGCCGGCTGCTCGGCCAGCCAGCAGGCGTAGCTGCGGTAATGCTCGCGCACCACGTCGGGGGCGCTGTGCATCTCATCGAACGGTCGGGCCATGGCCGGGTCTCCTCGCAAGTCTTCTGCCACCGTATCAGGCAATTCGGGTGGTGCGCACCCGCACCTCGAGCCGATGCTCACCGCCGCCGCCGCGGATCACGCCGCGCAGCGGCGCCACATCGCCGTAGTCGCGGCCGACGGCCAGGCGCAGATGGGCGGTCGTCGGCAGCACATCATTGGTCGGGTCGAGTTCGAGCCAGCGCGCCGGGCTGCCGTCAGCCATCGGGCACCACAAGCCCAGCCAGGCATGCGAGGCATCGGCGCCCAGCATCGGTGCGTCGCTTGCACCAGCGTGCGCACCACCGTCGGGCGATCTCGTCACCAAATAGCCGCTGACGTAGCGCGCCGCCAGCCCCATCCCCCGCAGCGCGCCGATCATCAAGTGGGCAAAGTCCTGGCACACGCCCTCGCGCGTGCGCAGCACCTCGGCCAGCGGCGTGTCGACTTCGGTGCTGGCGCTGCGGTAGGTGAACGCTGCATGGATGCGCGCCATCAGGTCGATCGCCGCCAGCGCCACCGGCGTGCCCGCGGCAAACGACGGCAGCGCCCATACACGCAGCGCCGGCAGCAAGGGCACGAAGGGCGAGGCGAAGACGAACTCGGCCGCCGGCTCAAAGGGCGCACCGGACGCGTAGCGCAGGCGCTCGCGCACCGCCTCCCAGGCCAGCGACGCTGCCGCATCGAGCGCGGGCGCAGCCTGCACGCGCACCCTGGCGCTCGTGCGCACCTGCAATTCGCGGTGCGGCTGGGTCAAAGTGAAGCAGCTGCGGTGGTTGTGCAGCCGGTCGGCCTGGCTGCGCTGGTGGGTCGGCCTGGGTTCGACATGCAGCTCGAACTGCGCCAGCGTTTGCGTGGCATCGTCCAGCGGTCGCAGGTAGGCAACGTGATGCGACAGGTCGACCGGCGTGGCATAGCGGTAGCGCGTCAGGTGCTCGACTTCGAGCAGGGTCTCAGCCTGGGTTGCGCTCATCGCCTCAGACCCGCGTCAGGCCGTCGCCGCCATCGGCATGGGCGAAGTAGCGCTGGCCGACTGCATCGCTCAGCGCCGCGGCGCTGGCTTGCAGTTCGTTTGCCAACTGCAGCAGGCGCTCGCGCATCGCGCTGTCGTCGGCCGCGGCCAGCTCGGCCAGCGACAGGCCGGCGCCCTGTGCCGGCAGCAGCTCGCGCAACGCTGCGCGCGCCGCATCGGTGCCGGGCAGTTTGCCCAGTTCGGTGCGCAGGCGGCGCAGCGTGCCGGCGAAGGCGCGCGGGTTGCTGTCGTCGATGACCAGCAGGTCGGCCAGGGCCAGCAGGTCTTCGTGGCGCTGGTAGCGGGCGCGAAAGGTGATGCGGCTGTCGAACAGCTCGAGCAGCAGCTCGGTGGTCGCCGCCGAGCCGCCGCGCGCATCGAAGGCTTCGAGCAGCGTCGCCAGCGTGGCGGCCATGCCCGACAGGCGTTCGATCAGCCGGCCCACCGACAGCAATCGCCAGCCATGGTCGCGCGTCATGCGGTCGGTCTGCGCCCCGGTCAGCGCCGCCAGTTGCAGCGTCAGGCGCTGCAAAGCCGGCAGGGCCTGTGTGACGCTCGGCACACTGGCGCCAGCACGCACGAACGAGCCCTGAAATTTTTCGCCCATGCGCCGCACCAGGCCCCACTGCTCGGGTGACAGGCGCTCGCGCAGCGCGCCGGTCACGCGCGCCAGGGCCTGCAGGTTGAAGCCGATGCCGCTGTCGCGTTGCGTCAACGCCGCCAGCAGGTTGCGCTCGAACCGCGCCGCGGATCGGTCGGCCCCGGGCGTGCCGGCGGGCACCAGCGCCTGGGCCTGGACCAGACCCGACAACGCCGTCAGCAGCGGCGCAGGCACCTCGTCGTCGCCATCGACCAAGTCCAGCGCCGCGCGCGCCAGCCGCACCGCCTGCTCGGTGCGCTCGGTGTAGCGGCCGAGCCAGAACAGGTTCTCGGCCGTGCGGCTGGCCACCGGCGGGCGCCGCGCCGCCAACTCGGCCAGGCCCAGGCGCTGCGGCAGCATCGAGAAGGTGTCGACCGCGCCGTCGGTCAGCACCCAGGTGTCGAGGCTGGTGCCGCCCTGGGCCATCGACACCGACAGCGGCGCCTTGGTGGTCACCCGCGTCAGGCCGCCGGGCAGCACATGCCAGCGCTCGGCGGCGTCGGCAATGGCGTAGACGCGCAGCAAGGCCGGCCGCGCCGACAGCGCACCGCCGGGCAGGGGGATCGCCGCGCGCGACGGCGGCAGGTGGCCCTGCACGGTGCAGGCGTCGGGGTCGGCGTCGATGCGCTGCTGCACCGCCGCCACCTCGTGCGCCGCGATGCGCCGCGCACCCTCGCCGCTGCCGGTGAAGGCCGGGCGCAGGACCCGGCCCGGCAACTCGCCGCGCACGTCGGCCCAGGCCGCTGCCTCGCCGCACCACCAGGTGGGTAGCGACGGCAATGACAGTTCCTCGCCGAGCAGCGAACGCGCGATCGCCGGCAGGAAACCCTGCACCGCGCTCGATTCGAGAAAACCGCTGCCCAGCGCATTGGCCAGCACCAGGTTCTGCGCCCGCAGCACCTGCACCAGGCCGGGCACACCGAGGGCGGAATCGGGGCGCAGCTCGAGCGGGTCGCAGTAGTCGTCGTCGAGCCGCCGCAGCAGCGCATGCACCGGCTGCAGGCCCTCGACGGTGCGCAGGAACAGCCGCTCGCCGCGCACCGTCAGGTCGGCGCCTTCGACCAGCGGCAGGCCGAGGTAGCGCGCCAGGTAAGCGTGCTCGAAGTAAGTCTCGCTGTAGGGCCCCGGCGTCAGCAGGGCCACGCGCGGCAGGTTGCCGTCGCCCAGCCGCGCGGCGACCTCGCCAGCCTGCTGCTGCACGGTGTC
>JANOKY010000249.1:0-6647 GCA_031419635.1 Burkholderiales bacterium
GCATTCGGCGCAGCGCCTGCAGCGCGGCGCGCACGGTGGTGCCGGTGGCGATGCCGTCGTCCACGACGACGACCGACTTGCCGGCGACGTCGAGCCGCGCGCGGCCGCGCCGGTAGGCCTTGCGGCGCCGCTCGATCTCGCCACGCTGCGCTCTGACCTCGCGCTTGAACGGCGCAGGAACCAGCTCATCCAGCACCTCCTCCGCGCCGCAGTTCGAGCAGGCGCTGAAGAACGTGCTTGCGGTGCTCGAGCAAGCCGGCGGCGAGGCCAGGCACATCTGCCGCATGACCGCCTACTGCTGCGACAAGCCGGCGTACCTGGCCGCACGCGGCGTACTCGGGCGCCGTCTGGCGCGAACAGATGGGCGCGCACTACCCGGCGATGAGCATGACCTTCGTCGCCGATCTGCTCGACAGCCCCGGCAAGATCGAGCTGGAAGCCACCGCGGTCCTGCCCAGGTGCTGAGCTGCGACCGGCAATCCGGTCGCACGGCTCACCCTGCCGGTCACACGCCGAGCAGGCACGAGAGCGAGTCGGGCTGCTTTCATGCCGGTTTCTCCATCTGCTCCGGTCGGTGGCCGATGAGCACGGTAAACAGCAAGGCAACGATCAACAAGGGGATCACTGCGAGGTTCAGCGCGGTCCAGCCGAAACGGTCGTACAGCCAGCCGGCCGAGAGGCTGGCCAGCGCGACGACACCGAACACCGCGAACTCGTTGATCGCCTGGACCTTCAATTGTTCGGCGGGTCGCAAGCTCTGGGTCAGCAGCGCGGTACCGCCGATGAAGGTGAAGTTCCACCCGATGCCGAGCAGGATCAACCCGGACAAGAAGTGCAGGAACTCGATGCCGAGCAAGGCGATGGCGACATGGCCGAGCAGGAGCACGAAGCCGATCTGCATGATGCGGGGCGCGCCATGGCGTTCGACCAGGTTCCCGGTGAAGAAAGACGGCGCGAACATGCCGACCACATGCCACTGGATCACCGGCGTCACGCTCGTCCCGGGCAGTCCGCAGCCCAGCATGGCCAGCGGCGTGGCGGTCATGACCATGACCATCACGGCGTAGCCCACCGCAGTCCCCAGGACCGAGGCGCGCAGCGCCGGCAGTGCCAGGATCTCGCGCGTTGGGCGCGCGTCACCTTCGATGGCAGCGGCGACGGGTGGCAGGCGAACCTGCGACAACAGCGTCATGGCGACCACGCCAAGCGCACCTTGGGCCAGGTAGGAGCCGACAAAGAGTCCGCCCGCGACCCAGTCGCGGCCCCACTGGCCGAGTTGCGGCCCGAGGAAGGCCGCCACGACACCGCCCGCGACCACCCACGAGATCGCGCGGCTCGAATGGGCAACGTCGGTGGCCTCGACGGCTGCGAACCTGTAGTAGTTGGCGAAGCCCTGGTAGCTGCCCAGCAGCAGGTGGCCGATGACGAAGAGCACGAACGAACTTCGGTGCAGGGCAAAGGCAGACAGCATGCTGCCCGCAACGCCCAATGCCGCGCCCATCAGGAAGCCGACCCTGCGGCCGGTTCTGCGCATCAGCAGCGCCGCAGGCAGCGAGGCCAGCGCGGTGCCGATCAGCATTGCCGCGATCGGCAGCGTCGCCAGCCCTTTGTCGGGCACCAGGTTGCCGCCAAGGATGGCGGCAAGCGCCATCGACATCACGATCGCGGAAAGCGTGGCCGCCTGGCTGAACGCCAGCAGCAGGACATTGCGTCGTCCGATGAACATCGTTCTGGCCTCGCGACTGGCGTTGTTCGTGTGCCGCAACTTGCGTGAATCGAAGCGGACTTTGCCTGCGCTCACCGCGGCCGTTGACAGCATAATCTAACAATCGTTAGAATAACACTATGAACCAGGTCAAGAGCTTCCTGTACGAGCAGGTCGCGCGCATCGGCAAGGCCGTCGCCAGCCCGAAGCGGCTGCAACTGATCGAGTTGCTGTGCCAGGGCGCGAAGACCGTCGAGATGCTTGCCGCTCAGGCGGAAATGAGCGTCAAGCTGACCAGCGCCCACCTGAAGGAGTTGCGTTTGGCGCGGCTCGTCGAGACGCGCAAGGACGGCAAGTACGTCCTGTATCGTCTGGCCAGCACGAGCGTCGCCGACCTCTGGGTGAACCTGCGCTCCGAGGCCGAAGAGCGGCTGGTGGAACTGCAAGTAGCGCTCGCAAATATCGTCGCGCATGGCGACGACCTCGAAGGGTTCGACCGCAAGGCCATCCTGAAGAAGGCGGCAGCGGGCGAAGTGCTGGTGCTGGACGTTCGGCCGTTTGACGAGTACGCCACAGCCCACCTTCCGCACGCGCGCTCGCTGCCGGTGGACGAGTTGAAGAAGCGCCTCGCCGAGTTGCCCAAGGACACACCCGTGGTCGCCTACTGCCGTGGCCCGTTCTGCCTGATGGCCAAGGACGCGGTCGAACTGCTGCGCAAAAAGGGCTACCGCGCTTTCCATCTGACCGACGGCGTGGCCGAGTGGCGCGCGCATGGTCTGCCGATCGAGCAATGACCAGGAATGACCCGACCATGAAGAGCCTGTTGATCCTGAACGACGCGCCCTACGGCAGCGAGCGCACCTACAACGGCGCGCGCCTGGCTGGTGCCTTGGCGAAGCAAGCCGACAGCGAGGTGCGCGTGTTCCTCATCGGCGACGCCGCAGCGGCCGCCCACGGCAAGCAGAAGGTGCCCACGGGCTTCTACAACCTCGAAGTGATGCTGGGCTCGGTGGTGAAGCACGCCGGCGTCATCGGCGTCTGCGGTACCTGCATGGATGCGCGGGGCATTGCCGCTGAAGACCTGATCGAGGGGTCGCACCGCAGCAGCATGGACGAGCTGAGCCAGTGGACGAATTGGGCCGACAAGGTCCTGGTGTTCTGACGCAAGGAGATCATCATGTTCTTTCGACAACGCGAAGCCGAAAACGCGACCCTGTCCTATTTCTTCGGCTGCACCGGTATCGGCAAGTCCGTGGCCGTCGATGTGGTGGCCGGCGATGAGGACTGGTTCATCGCCAAGGCCGCTAGGGTCGGCGTGCCGATCTCCTATGTGATCGACACCCATGTGCATGCCGACCACTACTCCGGCGGTCCCGAACTGGCGCGCCGGGTCGGCGCGCCGTACTGCCTGCACGAGAGCAACCGCGGACGCGTGGCCTTCGACTTCACGCCACTGTCCGATGGCCAGCGGCTCGACGCGGGCAACGTGGTGGTCGATGTGCTGCATACGCCCGGCCACACGCCGGACAGCGTGTGCCTGCTGGTGCGGGACCTGCGACGGGGCGACGAGCCCTGGTTTGTGGTCACTGGTGACACGCTTTTCGTCGGTGCCGTCGGTCGGCCTGACCTCGCGGGCCGCGAGCGCGAGATGGCTGGGCAGTTGCACGACACCTTGCACCGCAAGCTGCTGACCCTGCCGGCCGATCTCGAGATCTATCCGGGCCACCAGGCGGGCAGTGCCTGCGGCGCCGGGCTGTCGGGCAAGCCCGCATCGACGATCAGCTTCGAGAAGCGTTTCAACCCGATGCTGTCGATGTCGCGCGAGGCCTTCGTCGATGCGCTGGTCGCCGACATCCCTGCGCCCCCGCAGGACATGGCCCGCATCGTCGCCGCCAACCTGCGTGGCGTGGTGCCTGAGGCCACGCACGCTTGACCGTAACCCCGATGGACTTCGGAATCCGTGCCAACCTCGGCCAGGTGCTGCAGCAACTGCTGCAGGTGCTGCTGGTGGGCATGACGATCGGGATGATGCGCAACGTCGTGCCGGCGCTGGCCGAAACCGAGTTCGGGGTGCCGCGCGGATCGTTCATGCTGCTGGTGGCCTTCGTCGTCGCCTTCGGCTTCGTCAAGGGTGCGATGAACTTCGTGGCCGGCCGCCTGGCCGAGCGCATCGGTCGCCGCCAGGTGCTGCTGATCGGCTGGCTCGTGGCACTGCCGATCCCGTTGCTCGTGTACTTCGCGTCGTCGTGGGGATGGATCGTCTTTGCGACCATTCTGCTCGGCGTGAACCAGGGTCTGACCTGGTCGATGACCCAGACGGCCAAGCTCGACATTACGCGTGCCGACCAGCGCGGCCTGGTCATCGGCCTGAACGAGTTCGCCGGCTACATGGGGGTCGCGATCGCAGGGGTGGTCACCGGTTATGCCGCATCGCTGCTCGGCCCCCGGGAAGGCCTGCTCTGGTTCGGTGCGGTGGTCATCGGGCTGGCGACCTTGCTGGCCTGGCTGGCCGTGGCCGAGACGCTGCCCTGGGCGCAGGCCGAGGTCAAGGGTCATGCGGCTGGCGCCGCAGCGTCGGGACTGCGCCCCCGCTATCCCCTGGGCGTGAGCGAGCGCCCGACGACCGGCGAGGTCTTTGCGCTGATGAGCTGGAAAGACCGCCGCATGGCCGCCTTGTGCCAGGCCGGACTGGTCGAGAAGTTCGTCGATGCGCTGGTCTGGGTCTTCTGGCCGGTCTATCTGCACCAGCAGGGTGTGAGCCTGCCGGGCATCGGCTGGATCGTGGGCATCTACGGCTTCACCTGGGGTGGGGTGCAGTTCTTCACCGGCAAGCTCTCCGACCGGATCGGCCGCCACCACCTGAATGCCTGGGGCATGTGGGTGTGCGGTGCGGGCGTGGCTTTGCTGCCACTGGGCAGCGGCTCGCTCTGGTGGGGTGCCTCGGCGGCCGTGGCGGGGCTGGGCATGGCCATGCTGTACCCGAACCTGAGCGCGGCGGTGGCCGACATCGCCCACCCGAGCTGGCGTGCTTCCGCCATCGGCATCTACCGCTTCTGGCGCGACCTGGGCTACGGCATCGGCGGGCTCGGGCTCGGTGCGGCGGCGGCGCTCGGTGGGCGCATCGAAAGCGCCTTTTGGTTCGTCGCCGTGGCGATGCTGCTGTCCGGTGCCGTTCTCTACCACTGGGGTGAAGAAACGCACCCGCGACTGAACCCGGCTCTTTGAGCCGATTGTTTCAACCAGCGACGGAGACAAACCATGACCCTGATGACCCCAAAGACCATCGCTCGCCGAGCGAAGAGATTCGCCGCCGCAGCTGCCGTGCTCGCTGCCCTGGTGCAGTTGGCGCGACGGCCCAGAACGCACCCGGGCCGCTCGAGATCGACGGCAAGAAGGTGCTCACGCTCGTGAGCAATGACCCGCCCGGCCTGCGCTGCAACAACAACAACATCCAGGTCGCCGCCGAACTGGCCAACGCCTACAAGGTGCCCATCCTCATCTACCCCGTGTCCTTCATGCCGCCGGGCGCCAAGGCCCCGATCGTCTGGTTCGGTGGCGAGAACATCGCGCAGAGCGGCGGCAAGCTCAACGGGATGATTTCGTACACCGAGCTGGCTGATCGCTTCGAAGTCGATGGTGTCACCAAGCAGGACAAGACAGGCCTGTTGATGACGCCCAAGGTCAACAGCAGCTTCGAGGCGCTGAAGCAGGGCATCAAGGGCAAGTAGCGTTCGGGGCAAGGCACAGATCGATGCGTCGCCGGCATCCAGCCTCTGATATGAAGGAATCGCATGACCCAACGCGTGGTGATCCTGGGCACCGGCATCGGTGGCGTCGTCGCAGCCAACGAACTTGCCAAGCGGCTGGGCGGCAAGCACGAGATCGTGCTCGTCGACCAGGCGCAGAAGTACGAGTACTCGCCGTCCTACCTGTGGCTGCTCAACGGCAAGCGAACCCTGTCGGACATCTTGGTGCCGATCGCCCGGATTGCGCGCAACGGCATTCGCGTCCAGCAGGCGGCGGTGCAACCGGTCAATCCGCAGACAGCGTGGGCAACCCATCGGTCGGCAGTCTCACCGGGCGCCGGATGGTGCCTCGGTCCACTACAAGCGCCACCGCCCCGACCACGCTGTACCGCGCCTGGTGCAGCAGCACGCCGCGACCTTCTTCGCCGAGGTTGAAGTTGCCGCCGGAGCCGACCTGCCGCAGTTTGTGAAGGACGAGTTCGACGCCTTTTTGGAGTGCGGCATCCTGGCGTACGGCTTCCTGAGGCTGCGCTGTGGCGGCTGCGTCCACGACAAGCTGGTCGCTTTCTCCTGCAAGCGCCGCGGCTTCTGCCCTTCGTGCGGCGCGCGCCGCATGGCACAGACCGCCGCACACCTGGTCCACCACGTCATCCCCATGTGCCGGTGCGCCAGTGGGTGCTGTCGATGCCGATTTCCGTTGCGCCTGCTGCTGGCGGCGCAGCCGCAACTGCTGACGCCGGTGCTGCCGGTCGTGCACCGCGTGCTCACTTGCTTCCTGCTCAAGCAAGCTGGCCTGAAGGCAGACAAGGCCGACAGCGGCGCGGTCACGCTGACCCAGCGCTTTGGGTCGGCCGCCAACCTGAACATCCACCTGTACCTGCCTGGTGCTGGACGGCGTTTACAGACGCAGCACCGACGGTGAGCCGGTCTTCGTCGAGGTGCCCGCGCCGACCGGACGCGCTGCAGGCGGTGCTGCACAAAGTAATGCCCTGGTCGAAGAGCAGGGCGCGACGTACATGACTGACGGCGACGCCGACTCGGACGGCGCACGCACCCGATGTGGCGCCCGCGCACACGGGCTCGCAGCATGTCTTCGTGCATTGCCACGGCCCGGTCCATGCGGTCGAGCAGGCTGTGGACCTGCGGCAGATCGAAGCGCGGCATTGCGAGCACGCTGCGGCTCGCGGCGAGTTCGT
>JANOKY010000250.1:0-4312 GCA_031419635.1 Burkholderiales bacterium
GCTGTTCTCGCTCTTGAACTTGGCGTCGTAGCCGGTCGTGTGCGGCACCAGCGCGCTCTGCGCGGGAATCGCCTGGCCGCGGCGGATGATGCGGATGTCGCGATCGACATCGGTGGCCAGGCCGATGGCGCGGCGCAGCGCCACCTTGTCGGGCGTGTAGCCGCCGACGACCGGGTCGTTCATGTTGAAGTAGGTGTAGCCCGAGGACGGGTTGACTTGCCGGTAGCTGCGGATGCCGCGCTTGGCCAGGTTCGGCGCCAGCTTGCCGTTGGGCACCGCCTGGCTGACGAACTCGGTCGGCACGGCCAGGAAATCGAGCTGGCCGTTGAGGAAGGCCAGCCAGCGCGGCTGCGCTTCTTCGATGATCGAGATCTCGACGCGGTCGACCATCGGCAGGCGCCGGCCCTTCAACTTCGCGAGCAGGGCCTGGCCCTCGGCGTCGTCGGCGGCCGGCGCGGCGTCGTACACCACCTCGCGGTATTCGGGGTTGCGTTCGAGCACGATCAGCGAGGAGCGCCGCCACTGGGCGAGGCGGAACGGCCCGGTGCCCACCGGGTGGGCCATGATGTCGTCGCCGTACTTCTCGATCACCTCGCGCGCCACCGCGCCGAACAGGTCGAAGGTGGCCAGGACTTCGAGGAAGCGCGGGCGTGGCTCCTCGAACTTGAACTGGATCGTGTAGCGGTCCAGGGCCCGCATGCCCTCGATTTCGGTGTCGTAGTCGAATGGCTTCTTGTTCTTGATGGCGTCGTCGCGCAGCGCGTTCAGACCGACGTACCTGTACTCCACCAGGCCGGCGACGATCGGGCTCTTGTTGGCCGGATCGAGCGGGCGCTTCATCGAATAAGCGTAGTCGGCGGCGACCAGCTCGCGCGGCTTACCATTGAACGCCGGGTCGGCCGCGAAGAAGATGCCGGGCCGCAATTTCACCGTCCAGGTGCGGAAGTCGGGCGAGACCTCGGGCATTGACGTGGCCGTCAGCGGCTTGATCTTGGCCGGCCGCGCCAGGTGATCGTACTGGTACAGGCCCTCGAAGATGTGCGGGGTGATCGTGCGCGAGTAGATGTCGTTGATCTTGGCCGGGTCAAAGCCGGTCTCGGCGACCGGGAAGGCCAGGCGCAGAACCTTCTTGCCCGGCGCTGCGGGGTTCGATTGCGCCAGCGCGGCGCCGGCCATCCACAGCGCAGCCAGTGCGTACGCGAACCTGCGTTTGTTCAGCATCATGCGGTCGAGGGTTTCTTCGAAGGCTCGATGTCCACCAGGTGCCACCAGTCGTTCCACGCCACCGGGCGTCGATGCCCGATCAGCCACGGTTGCGAGAGATCGTTGCTGATGCGGTGCACCTGGAACTTGTAGGGCATGAAGGCGGCGGCCAACAGCTTGGCCTCACGGAACAGCGCCTCGCGCTCGGGGCCGTCCTCGATCACTTGCAGGCGCTCGAAGAGGGCGTCGAAGCGAGGATGGCGAAAGCGCGCCATGTTCTGGCTGCCGATCTGGCCGCTGTGATAACGCTGTAGCGATTCGGCACCGTCCAGGCTCGCGGCCGAGCCGCCGAGTTGCCACAGCATCAGCTTGCCGGCGCGCGCCTGCTTCAACTGCTCGGGCCATTGGCCGATGACGAAGTGCACTCGGACGCCCACCGCTTCCATGCTCTTTTGCAGCAGCTCGTCGAAGGTGCGCGACAGGCTGTCCGACTGCGTGGCGAATTCGAGCGCCAGGGGCGTGCCGTCGGGCTGCTCGCGAAAACCGTCGCCGTTCTTGTCGACGTAGCCATAGAGGTCGAGCAGGGCCTTGGCGCGGATCGGGTCGTAGTCGCCCATCTCGCTCTTGAACGCCGGGTCGTAGCCGCTGGTGTGCGGCAGGATCGGCGACTGCGCCGGTATCGCCTGGTTGCGCCGCACGATGCCGATCTCGCGCGGCACGTTCATGGCCAGCGCGATCGCGCGCCGCAGCGCCACCCGCTCGGGCGTGTAGCCGCCGACCACCGGGTCGTCCATGTTGAAATAGGTGTAGGCCGAGTCGGCCTCGATGTTGCGCCGCAGTCGCATCCCGCGCTTGGCCAGGTTCGGTGCAAGTTGGCCGCCCGGAATGGCCTGGTTGGAGAACTCCAGCGGCACGTTGACGTAGTCGAGTTGGCCCGAAAGAAAGCCCAGCCAGCGCGGCTGCGACTCCTCGATGATCGCGACCTCGACCCGGTCGACAATCGGCAGGCGCCGGCCCTTCAAGCGCGCCAGCAGGGCCTGGCCCTCGGCATCGTCGGCGGCGGGCTCGGCGTCATAGAGCACTTCGCGGTAGGCCGGATTCTTCTCCAGCACGATCAGCGAGCTGCGACGCCACTGCGCGAGGCGGAACGGCCCGGTGCCCACCGGGTGCGCTGCGGTTTCTTCGCCATAGGCCTGGACGACTTCGCGCGCCACCGCGCCGAACAGGTCGTGCGACGTGAGCAGGCTTTCGACGAAACGCGGGCGCGGCTGCTCGAGCTTGTACTGGATCGTGTGCCGATCCAGTGTGCGCAGGCCTTCGAGCTCGCGGTCGTAGTCGAAGGGCGCTTTGTCCTTCAGGGCGCGCTCGCGCAGTGCTGCCAGGCCGATCAGCCCCAGGTCGAGCACGCCGCTGACGGCCGGGCTCTTGTTGGCCGGATCGACGAAGCGCTTGACGGCATAGATGAAGTCGGCCGCGGTGACCTCCCGCTGCTTGCCTTTGAATGCCGGATCGTCGGCGAAGAAGATGCCGCGCTTGACCTTGACCGTCCAGGTGCGGAAATCGGCCGAGTGTGCGGCCATGCCGTCGGCGATCACGGGCTTGATCCTGGCCGGCCGCGCCAAGTGGTCGAAGTTGTAGAGGTTCTCGAAGATGTGCGCGGTGACGATGCGCGAATAGAGGTCGAACACACGTGCCGGATCGAAGCCGGTTTCGGCGGCATTGAACGCATAGCGCAGTACTTTTCCGGCGGCCGGCGGTGCGGCAACCGTGGCGGCCAGGCCGCTCGCGTGGACCGCGCCGAGGGCCGCTGCCAAGCCGATCGCGCCGCGGCGTCTCACGGCTGGCGCCCGATGTCCACGTCGATGAAGCGCCAGGCGGTCATGAACGGATGCCTCATATAGCCCTGCACCTGCGCATGCAGCAGGTCGGTGGCAATGCGGTGGCCGGTGACCTTGTAGGGCATGTAGACAATCCCGAGTTGCGCGGCCTCATGCATCACCGCCTCGCGTTCGGGGCCGTCGGCCATCGACTTCTGGCGCTCGTAGAGTGCGTTGAACGCGGGCAGGTCAAAGCGCGCATGGTTGGCCTGACCCTTGTTCGGGCCGTACAACAGGTCGAGGAAATCGGCGCCGTCAGGGAAGGTGCCGCCCCAGGCCACGCCCCACATCATCAACTTGCCGGCGCGGCTGGCCTTCAGTTGCTCGGGCCATTTGGCCAGCTTGAAGTCGATCTTCACCTGCACCGCGTCCATCGCCTTGCGCCACAGCTCCTGCTGCTGCCGCGACAGCTGGTCCGGCTGCGCCGAGTACTCCAGCACCAGCGGGGCGCCGTCGGGCTGGTCGCGAAAACCGTCGCCGTCGCGGTCGACGTAGCCGTAGAGATCGAGCAGGGCCCTGGCGCGCGCCAGGTTGTGGTCGCTCATCTCACTCTTCAGCTTCGGGTCGTAGCCCGTGAGCTGCGGCGGGATGATGCTCTGTGCCGGAATGGCCTGGCCGCGCCGCACCAGCGCGATCTCTTCGGCGACGTTGAAGGCCAGCGCCAACGCGCGGCGCAGCGCCACCTTGTCGGCTGTGTAGCCGCCGACCAGCGGGTGCTCCATGCCGAAATAGGCGAACGTGGAATCGACCAGCGGCGTCCGCGCCATGCGGATGCCGCGCTTGGCCAGGTGGGGCGCGAGCTGGTTGTTCGGAATCGCCACGGCGGCAAATTCGTTGGGCAGGCGATCGAGAAGGTCGTGTTCGCCGTTGAGGAAGGCCAGCCAGCGCGGTTGCGATTCTTCGATGATGCTGATCTCGATGCGGTCGAGCATCGGCAGCTTGCGGCCCTTGAGCTTGCGGGCGATGGCCTGCGCCGCGGCGTCTCCCTCGGCCGGCTGCTCGTCGTAGCGGTGCTCACGGTAGTTCGGGTTGCGCTCGAGCACTATCTTCGCGCTGCGCTGCCAGCGCGCGAGGCGAAACGGGCCGGTGCCCACCGGGTGCTCCATGGCCTTGCCCGGGTAAGCCTCGATCACTTCGCGCGCCACCGCGCCCATGGCCCCTGCGTCGGTCAGGACGTAGTAAAAGCGCGGCGCTGGTTCGGCCAGCCGGACTTCGAAGGTGTAGCGGTCCAG
>JANOKY010000251.1:0-2098 GCA_031419635.1 Burkholderiales bacterium
TCTGACAAGGCCAATGAGCTGGAAGCCGAGCGCAACAAGGAGCCCGGCCTCAAGCAGGACTACCGCAGCAAGCTGGCGCAAGCCGTCAATTTGCCCGAGCTGCGCAAGCAGAAGCAGCAAGTCGAGGAGTACGTGACCCAGCTCGAGAAGCAACTGCCCGGCAAGGCCGAGATGGATGCGCTGCTGACCGACATCAACCAGGCCGGTATCGGCCGCGGCCTGCAGTTCGAGCTGTTCCGCCCCGGCGCAGTCGCGGTGCGTGACTATTACGCCGAGCTGCCGATCACCATCCGCGTCAGCGGCCGCTACCACGACATTGGCGCTTTCGCCGCCGACGTGGCCAACCTGTCGCGCATCGTCACGCTGCATGACCTGGCCATCACCGGCGTGCAGCGCGAGGGCGGCGGCAGCCTGTCGATGGACGCGGTGGCGCGCACGTACCGCTACCTCGATACCACCGAAGTGGCGGCACAGAAGAAGCCGGCACCGGGGGCCAAGCCATGAGTCACCACCCTGTGCGCCTGCGCCAGCGCCGCAAGGCCAAATTCGTCGCCGCCGTCCTGAGCGTGGCCGCGCTGGTCGGCTGCGGCGCGGAGCTCGACGAATTGCAGCTATGGATGGAGCAGCAAAAGCGCGAGGTCAAACCCAACGTGCCGGCGCTGCAGCCGCCGAAGAAATTCGATCCGCAGCCCTATGCGGCAGCCGATGGGGTCGAGCCGTTCAGCACGCAAAAACTGGCCGTTGCGCTCAAGCGCGACGAGCGCGCGCCCAGCTCGCTGCTGGCCGGTGAGTTGAAGCGCCGCAAGGAACCGCTCGAGGCCTACCCGCTGGACAACATGAACATGGTCGGCAGCGTCAACAAGCAAGGCCGGCCGTTTGCGCTGCTGCGCGTCGACGGCCTGCTGTACCAGGTCAAGGTGGGTGATTACCTGGGCCAGAACTATGGCCGCGTCCTGCGCATCAGCGATGCCGACTTGGTGTTGCGCGAGGTGGTGCAGGACGCCGCAGGCGAGTGGATCGAGCGCAACAGCACGCTGCAATTGCTGGAGCGGGGGGCGCGATGAAGAATCCGAAGGAGAAGCGCATCATGATGAAGTGGCGGGCATGGGGTTTGGCGGCGGCGCTGGCAATCGGCGCACCGGCTGTGGCCCTGGCGCAAGGCGTGATCCAGTCGATCACCAGCAGCCAGCAAGCGGGCAGCGAAGTCGTTCGCATCGAGTTGAGCGAGGCGCTCACCGCGGTGCCGGCCGGCTTCGCGATCCAGGCGCCACCGCGCATCGCAATTGACCTGCCCGGCGTGGGCAGTGCGCTCGGCCGGCCGTCGGTCGAACTCAACCAGGGCAACCTGCGTTCGGTCAGCGTGGCCCAGGCGGGCGAACGCACGCGACTGGTGCTCAACTTGAAGCAGGCGGCGACCTACCGTGCCCAACTCGACGGCAAGGCCCTGTTGATCATCGTCGACAGCGGCGCGCCGGCCACGGCCACCGTGGCGGCGGCGCCCGTGGGCGCTGCACCGGCCGGCAACTTCGCGCCGGCCCAGAACCGCGACCAGCAGCCGCTGCGCGACATCGACTTCCGCCGCGGTGCCGATGGCGCCGGCCGCGTCATCGTCAGCTTGCCCAGCAGCCAGGTGGGCGTGGACATCCGCCAACAGGGCACCGGCCTGGTGGTCGAGTTCCTGCGCTCGGCCGTGCCCGACAGCCTGCGCCGGCGCCTGGACGTGACCGACTTCGGCACCCCGGTGCAAACGGTGACCACGACGCAAATCGGTGACCGCGTGCGCATGGTCGTCGAGCCGCGCGGCAACTGGGAGCACAGCGCCTACCAGAGCGACAACCAGTTCGTGGTCGAAGTGCGCCCGGTGCGCGTCGACCCGAACAAGCTGACGCAAGGCCCCGGCTACCAGGGCGAAAAGCTGAGCCTGAATTTCCAGAATATCGAGGTCCGCTCGCTGCTGCAGGTGATCGCCGACTTCACCAACTTCAACGTCGTCACCAGCGACACCGTCACCGGCAACCTCACGCTGCGCCTCAAAGACGTGCCCTGGGATCAGGCGCTGGACATCATCCTGCAAGCCAAGGGCCTGGGCCTGCGCAAG
>JANOKY010000252.1:0-2108 GCA_031419635.1 Burkholderiales bacterium
CCGGGCTACGACCCGCTGGTGCAGGCTTACAGCGGCATCATGCAGATGACCGGCCACGAAGGCTCGCCGCCGACGCGCTGCGCGCCCTCGCTGATCGATCTGGGCACCGGCCAGTGGATTGCGATGGGCGTGCTCGCCGCCCTGCTCGCGCGGCGCAACGGCCAGCCGGTCGGCTCAATGGAGACCGCCTTGATCGACACCGCCTTGAGCATCATTCCGTACCAGGCCAGCGCCGCCAAGCTGACTGGTGAGCGGCCACCCCGGGCCGGTTCGGGCAACCCGATCGCCGCGCCCTACCAGTGCTACCGCGCTCGCGACGCCGAAATCTTGATTGCTGCTCCCAGCCAGCGGCTGTGGGCAGCGCTGGTCAGTGCCCTGGAGGCGCCCGCGCTGGCGCAAGACGAGCGCTTCGCGACGGTTGCCGCGCGCAGCCAGCATCGCCGCGCCTTGGAAGACGCGCTGAATGCGTTGCTCGCGACGCAGGATGCCCAAGCCTGGATCACCCGCTTGACCGCTGCCGGCGTGCCGGTAGCCCGGGTCAGCGGCCTGGACCAGGCCGTGGCCGGCGATGTCGCCCGCGAGCGCGGCAGCTTCATCGATTCGGACGGCGTGCCGCTGGTGCGCCTGCCCTGGCTGGCCGACGGCCTGCCGATCCAGTGGCGGCGACCAGCTCCACGGCTGGGTGAGCACAGCCTCGAAATACTCAGCGAGCTCGGCTATGACGAAGTGCAGGCGGCCGCGCTCATCGCCAGCGGAGCCGTCGGTGCTGCGCCTTCCGACGCCTCGCATCGCACCGAAACCGCCGCGGCCTGAATGCCCGGCCGTCGCATCACCCGACTCCCACGCATCAACGAGGAACGCAGCATGAAACACAGATTCGCCCAAGCCCTGCTCGCCCTGGCATCCTTCATCACCTTCGCCGCGGCACCCGCACCCGCACAGGCGCAGGGTGCCTACCCCAACAAGCCGGTCAAGATCGTGATCGGCTTCGGCCCCGGCAGTGGCACCGACATCCTGGCGCGCATGATTGCCGAGGAGATGCGCCTGGCCTTGAACCAGCCCTTCATCGTCGACAACAAACCGGGTGCCGCGGCCCAGATCGCGGCCACGGCGGTGGCCAAGTCGCCGCCCGACGGCTACACCCTGTTCCTGACCTCCAACTCCTCGCACTCGGTCAACCCGCACCTGTTCAAGAAGCTGCCCTACGACCCGATTGCCGACTTCACGCCGATCGGCGGCATCGCCTACTTCCCGTTCATCCTGGCCGTGAATGCCGACCTGCCGGTGCGCACGCCACAAGAGTTCGTGGCCTACGCGCACGCCAACAAGGGCAAGCTCAATTACGCCTACGGCACGTCGGCGGTGCAGATTCCGGCCGAGGCCTTGAACCGGCTGGCCAAACTCGAGGCCACCGGCGTGCCCTACAAGAGCAGTCCGCCGGCCCTGAACGACGTGGTCGGCGGCCAGGCGCAATTCATCGTCGTCGATCTGGCTTCCGCCCGGCCGCACCTGCAATCGGGCCGGCTGCGCGCGCTGGCCGTCACCACCTCCAAGCGCACCGGCCTGGCGCCGGAGTTGCCGACGATCGAGGAGACACTGGGTCTGCGCGACTTCGACCTCGCTGCGTGGACCGGCCTGTTCGCGCCGGCCGGGCTGCCCAAGGAAGTGCAGGACAAGTTGTCGGCGACGCTGCTGCAGATCATGGCCAAGCCCGAACTGCGCGAGCGCATCCTGGCAATGGGGGCCGAGCCGACACCGTCGGACATCCCCACCTTCACGGCCCTGGTCAAGCGCCAGTTGGAGCTGTGGGGCCGCAAGGTGGCTGACGCCGGCATCCAACCGGAATGAGCGCTTCGCTGGCCGCGCGCCAGCCGGTGCTGGTGGGCATCGGCACCTGCATGCAGCGTGAAGACGATCTTGCGCGCAGCCGCGAGCCGCTGGACCTGATGCTGCAAGCCGTGCGTCGCGCGGGCGAAGACGCCGGCGGCAGCGCCGCCCTGGCCGGTGTCGCGCGCATCGCCGTGCCCAAGGGCCGCTGGCGCTACCGCAATCCGGCGGGCGAGATCGCGCGCGCCATCGGTGCTGCGTCGGCCACCACCGTGCTGGCC
>JANOKY010000253.1:0-3373 GCA_031419635.1 Burkholderiales bacterium
TCGACACCCGCTACACCGCACAGGGGCAGGACAGCCGCGTGCTCTTCCTGGTGCTGCACTACACGGTGGCCAACCTGCCGCAGTCGATCAAGATCCTGACGCAGGAAGAAGTCAGCGCGCATTACCTGCTCAGCGACGATCCGCAGCCCGTGATCTACCGCCTGGTCGACGAGAGCCGGCGCGCCTGGCATTCGGGGCCGAGCTACTGGCGTGGCCACGCGATGCTCAACGCCGGCTCGATCGGCATCGAGATCGTGCACCCAGGGTTTCGCCTGCGGCCCGACGGCAGCCGCGAGTACCTGCCGTTCCCCAAAGCGCAGATCGACGCGCTGATCCCGCTGGTCAAGGACATCGTCAAGCGGCACCAGATCCGCCCCGAGCGCATCGTCGGCCACAGCGACGTGGTGCCGCAGTACAAGGAAGACCCGGGCCCGACCTTCCCGTGGAAGCGCCTGGCCGACGAAGGCATCATCCCCTGGCCCGACGCGCAGCGCGTGGCCGCGCAGCGCACGGTGTACGAGGCCGCGCTGCCCGATGTGGCCTGGTTCCAGAACGCGCTGGCCACGCACGGCTTCGAGGTGCCCAAGACTGGCGTGCTCGACGAGGCCACGCGGCGCGTCATCTCGGCCTTCCAGATGCGCTACCGCCCTGCCAGGTACGACGGCACCCCCGACGCCGAAACCGCGGCCCTGGTGCAGGTGCTGATCACGCCGCCGTGACGGGGCTGTCGCGGCGCGAATGCATCGCTGGCGCGGCACTGCTGCTGGCCGGCTGCGGGGCGCCCAAGCTGCGCGATTTGACGCTGCAAGAAATGCCGCCGCCCGCGCCGCGCGAATTCCGCGGTGCCTGGGTCGCCACCGTGGCCAATATCGATTGGCCCAGCGCACCCGGCCTGCCGGCGGCGCAACAGCAGGCCGAAGTCGTCCGCATCGTCGACCGCGCCGCCGCGCTGGGCCTGAACGCGCTGCTGCTGCAAGTGCGGCCTGCCGCGGATGCGATCTACCCGTCGGCGCTCGAACCCTGGTCGGAATATGTCAGCGGCACGCAGGGCCTGGCGATGGACTACGACCCGCTGGCCTTCTGGATCGAGCAGGCGCACCGCCGCGGCATCGAGTTGCACGCCTGGTTCAACCCCTTCCGTGCGCGCCACCCGAGCGCGAAATCCGCGCTCGCTGCGAACCATGTCGCCAACACGCAGCCGGCCTGGGTCAAAGCCTACGGCGACTTGTTGTGGCTCGACCCGGGCGAGCCCGCGGCGCAGCAGCACACGCTGGCCGTTGTTGCCGATGTGGCCCAGCGCTACGACATCGACGGCGTGCACATCGACGATTATTTCTACCCCTACCCGGTGGCCGGCGCGAACGGCGACGTTCCGTTCCCCGACGAGACGTCATGGCAGCGCGCGCAAGCGGCTGGCAACACGCTCGCGCGCAACGATTGGCGGCGCGCCAACGTCGACCGTTTCGTGCGCACGCTCTACGAGCGCGTGCACACCCTCAAGCCCTGGCTGCGCGTGGGCATCAGCCCGTTCGGCCTGCCGCGAACGGAGCGCCGCCCGCCTGGCATCGAAGGCTTCGACCCCTACGCCAAGCTGTATGCCGACGCCGAGCAATGGCTCACTGAGGGCTGGCTCGACTACGCCGCGCCGCAACTCTATTGGCCGCTGGCCAGCCAGGGCCAGCCCTTCGCGCTGCTGCTCGATACCTGGGCTCGCGACAACCCGCGCGGGCGTCACTTGTGGCCGGGCCTGTTCACGAGTTCGGTCGCGCTCGCACCGCGCAACTGGCCGGCCGACGAAATCGCCAGGCAAGTCGCCGTCGTACGGGCTCACCAGAAGGCCAGCGGCCACATCCACTTCAGCATGGTGGCGCTGCTCGACGATCGCGGCGGCGTCGGCGCGCTCGTGCAAGCCCTCAATACCGATGTTGCGCTGGTACCGGCCACGCCCTGGCTCGGTGCCGCTGCGCCCGCGCCGCCGATGCTGACGCGGGAGCCTGGGCATGTGCTGGTCACGGCCGCTGCCGGCGAGCCGGCGCAGTGGTTCGCGCTGTGGCGGCGCCAGCAAGGCGCATGGCGCCTGTCATTGCGCCCGGCCGACAAGCCGCTGCGTTCGCCGCTCGACAGGGGCCCACTTGTCGCCTTGGTGGCCAGCAGCATCGGCCGCACGGGTCTGGAAAGCGAGCGTGTCTCACTGCGCGTGTTGGACCATGATTGAGCCGATGCCCAGCCCCGTACCCGCACCCGCACCGCTGAACACCGAAGCCGCCGACGCGCGCCACCCCGAGCTCGACCGCTACGAAACCCCCGCGTTGATCGCCGCCTTCGTCGACGACCAGCAAGGCGCCGCCGCCGCCGTGCGCGCTGCCGTGCCCGAGCTGGCGCGCGCGGTCGACGCGGCGGTGCCGCGCATCGCCGCCGGCGGGCGCCTGATCTACATCGGCGCGGGCACCAGCGGCCGGCTGGGCGTGCTCGACAGCGTCGAGTTGAACCCGACCTTCTCGTGGCCGCGCGAACGCGCGCGCGCGCTGATGGCCGGCGGCGATTCGGCGATGTACCAGGCCGTCGAAGGCGCCGAAGACGACGGCCCGCAGGGCAGCGCCGACCTGCACCGCCTGGGCCCGACCGAGAACGACGTCGTGCTGCTGATCGCCGCCTCGGGCGCCACGCCCTATGTGCTCGGCGCGTTGCAGGCCGCGCGCGCCAGCGGCGCGCTGACGATCGGCATCGCCAACAACCCCGGCTCGCCGCTGGCCGCGTTTGCCGAAATCGGCGTCACGCTGGACACCGGCGCCGAAGTCATCTCCGGCAGCACGCGGCTCAAAGCCGGCACGGCGCAGAAGATCGCCCTGAACACGTTTTCGAGCGCGCTGATGGTGCGGCTGCACAAGGTCTATGGCAATTTGATGGTCGACCTGCGAGCCACCAACGCCAAGCTGCTGCGCCGCGCCCAGCGGCTGACGATGCAAGCCACCGGCTGCAGCGCCGACGACGCCGAGCGCACCTTGCAGGCCTGCGACTACCGCATCAAGGTGGCCATCGTGGCCCTGAAGCGCGGCATCGACACGCGCCGCGCCGACCGCCTGCTGCAAGCGCATGGCGGCAGCGTGCACGGCGCGCTGGAGGCCGCGTTGCCGTGACCGCAGCGGCGCCGCGCTCGCTCGCGCTCGATGCGCTGCGTGGCGGCGCAGTGGCGCTGATGATCCTGGTCAACAACCCGGGCAGTTGGCAGCGTCTGTTTGCGCCGCTGGCGCACGCGCCCTGGCGCGGTTGCACGCCGACCGACCTGGTGTTTCCCTTCGTCCTGTTCGCCGTCGGCGCCTCGCTGGCCTTCGCGCTGCCGCAGACGGGTGCCGACTTCTGGCCCCGGATGACG
>JANOKY010000254.1:0-3449 GCA_031419635.1 Burkholderiales bacterium
GCTGAAGTACCGCAACGACGCCGCCAGCCACGCCTTCGAGCGCGCCATCGTGGCCCTGTCGGCGGCCTGCCGCAACGGCCGTCGGATCGAGTTCTACGGCGTCGGCAATTCGGGCATCGTGGCGCAGGACGCGCAGCACAAATTCTTTCGCCTGGGCGTGGCGGCCAACGCCGTCAGCGACGGCCATGTGCAGGTGATGAGTGCCACCATGCTGCAGCCCGGCGACTGCGCGGTGATCATTTCCAACTCAGGCCGCAGCCGTGATCTGCTCGACGCTGCCGAGATCGCGCGGCGCAAGGGCGCCACCACCATCGTCATCACCGCCAGCGGCTCGCCGCTGGCCCATGCCTCGAGCGGCGCGCAGCATGTGCTGCTGGCCGCCGACCACCCGGAAGACTACGACCGCTACAGCCCGATGGTGTCGCGGCTGCTGCACCTGGTGATCATCGACATCCTGACCACCGGCGTGGCGCTGCGCCTGGGCGCCGAGCTGCGGCCGATGCTGGCCGAGATCAAGCGCAACTTGCGCGCCAAACGCTACGCCAAGGCCGATTGAGATTGAGGCGCGGCTTGCGCCGCGGGCACGAAGCTCACCAGGCCATCGACGCCGTACAGCCCCGCCAGTTGGACCATCGCCGCAGGTGCCCCGTGCACCGTGAGCGCGAGGCCGGCGGCTTGTGCCAGCCGCCGCGCTTCGAGCAGCACGGCAATCGCCGTGGTGTCGAAGTTGCGCAGCGACGTCGCATCGATGACCAGCGCGCCGCCCTCGACACCGCCCTGCTCGAGCGCCTGCTCGACCGAACGCACCGCCGCGTTGGCGTGCGCCAGCGTCAGGGTCTCGGGCAGCGTCAACATGCTCAGCCTCAGCTCTTGGCAGCGGCCTTGTTGCGTTCGGCCAGCTTGGCGATCAAGCCGTCGACACCGGCGCTGCCGATCTCTTGCGCGAAGCTGGATTTGTACTGCTCCACCAGCCAGACGCCGAGCACGTTGACGTCGTAAATCTTCCAGCCGCCGCCGTTCTTTTCCAGGCGGTAGTCGAGCTGGATCGCGTCGCCCTTGCCCTTGACCTCCGTGCGCACGACGACTTCGTTGTCGTCGGCTCCTGCGCGCAGCGGCTTCAACTGCACGGTCTGGTCCTTCACCTGCGTCAGTGCGCCAGCGTAGGTGCGCACGATCAGGATCTTGAATTCGTCTTGCAGGCGCTTTTGCTGCTCGGGGGTGGCGCTGCGCCAGTGGCGGCCGACGGCCGAGGCCGTCATGCGCTGGAAGTTCACATGCGGCATGACCTTGGCGTCAACCAGGCTGATGATCTTGCCGACATCGCCGGCCTGGATCGCCTTGTCGCTCTTGACGGTGTCGATGACTTCGGTCGACACCTGCTTGATCAGCGCGTCGGGCGCGGTCTGCGCCTGGGCGGCGCCCAGGGCCAGCGTGATCGACAGGGCAGTGAGAACTTGCTTGAACAACATGAAACATCCTTTCAGGCATGCCGAGGGTGTCGGCACAGTGAGCTACAACGCGTGCGGCAGCCCCGGGTTTACTTCGGCGCGACCGGCGGTGCGTCCGGCGGTGCGTCCTGGCTGTCGTCGGGCAGCTCGGGCGCTTCGCCGTCATACACCAGGCTGCGCCGTCGCGCGAGATAGCCGTCACGAATGAACACATACTTGTCCAGCGCGATCTCATCGACGATGCGCCCGGCATTGAGCAGGCTGGCACGCACGTCGATCAACTGTAGCGTCGACAGGCCGTAGCGCGTCGGGTCGTCATGGCTCAGCGCGGCCGGCCGCCACGACAGGTCGAGCGGCAACGCCGCCGTGTCGCGCAGCGATGACGGGCCCAGCAACGGCCAGACGATATAGGGCCCGGCCGGCAGGCCCCAGCGGCCGAGGGTCTGGCCGAAGTCTTCCTGCTGGCGCTCGATGCCCAGGTCACTGGCCACATCGAACAGGCCGCCGATACCGAACAGCGTGTTGGTGGCCACGCGCATGGTCATCTGCGCCGCGGCCACCGGCTTGCCTTGCAGCAACTGGTTGATGGCCGACCAGCCGTCGCCGAAGTTGCCGAAGAAGTTGCTCACGCCGCTGCGCACCAGCTCGGGCACCACCGCCTGGTAGCCGGTGGCCACGGGCTTCAGCACGGCTTTGTCCAGGCCCTCGTTGAAGCCGAAGACGACGCGGTTCCAGCCTTCGATCGGATCCTTGGCGTTTTGCGCCTGGGCTGCGCCGACGGCCGCGAGCAGCAGCGCACAGGCGGCAGCACCGCGCAGACTGCGATGCAGGCTATTTGGCAGGCTCATGCTTCTTCTCCGTGCTGTCGCCGGCATCGGCGGCCTTGTTGAAGATCATCTGGCCGATCAGGTTTTCCAGCACCACCGCCGATTGGGTTTGGTGGATCACGTCGCCGCCGGCCAGTTCCTTGTCATCGGCACCGGGCTCGAGGCCGATGTACTGGTCACCGAGCAGGCCCGAGGTCAGGATCTTGGCCGAAGAATCTTTCGGGAAGCGCACGCCTTCGTCGATCTCCATCGTCACCACGCCCTGGTACGTCTTGGGGTCGAGCGAGATGCGCTTGACGCGGCCGATGGTGACGCCGGCACTGCGCACCGGCGCACGCGCCTTCAGCCCGCCGATGTTGTCGAACTTGGCGCTCACGGTGTAACCCTTGCGCTCGCCGAAGCTGGCCAGGTTGGCGGCCTTGAGCGAGAGGAACAGCGCCCCGGCCAGGCCGAGCAGCACGAACAGCCCGACCATTGTTTCGATACCTTTTTTGCTCATAAATTCTCTCCGGATCGATTCAGTTGTCCATGGCGTCGAAGGCGCTTCGGGGGTGGCCCATCTCACGGCGCCGAGAACATCAACGCCGTCAGCATGAAATCGATGGCCAGCACCGACAGCGACGAGACCACCACGGTGCGCGTGGTCGCATAGGCCACGCCCTCGGGGGTGGCCTCGGTTTCGTAGCCCTGGTAGAGCGCCACCGCAGTGCAGACGATACCGAAGGCGAAACTCTTGACGACGCCGTTGCCGACATCGCGCCAGACATCGACGCGGGACTGCATCAGCGACCAGAAATTGCCCGAGTCCAGGCCGATCAGCAGCACGCCGACGACAAAGGCGCCGAGAATGCCGACGGCCGAGAACAGGATCGCCAACAGCGGCATCGAGATCACGCCGCCGATGAAGCGCGGCGCCAGCACGCGGCTGCGCGGATCGACGGCCATCATCTCCATCGCCGCGAGCTGCTCGCCGGCTTTCATCAGGCCGATCTCGGCCGTGAGCGAGGTGCCGGCCCGGCCGGCGAACAGCAGCGCCGTGACCACCGGCCCCAGCTCTCGCACCAGCGACAGGTTGACGATCAGGCCCAGCGACTCGGTCGCGCCGAAGGTGACCAGGGAGTAGTACATCTGCAGCGCCAGCACGAAGCCGACCGCCAGGCCAGAAGCCAGGATG
>JANOKY010000255.1:0-9998 GCA_031419635.1 Burkholderiales bacterium
GGGTGCTGGAAGGTGCGGTGGCCGTGGGTGATGTTTTCACCGCCAAGGTGGATGCCGGGCAGCGCTTGCGCACCGTGCGCAACCACAGCGCCACCCACCTGATGCACAAGGCGCTGCGCGAGGTGCTGGGCGCGCATGTGCAGCAGAAGGGTTCGCTCGTGAATGCCGAGCGCACGCGATTCGACTTTGCGCACAACGCGCCGGTCAGCGACGCGCAGGTGCGCCAGGTCGAAGCCTTGGTGAATGCCGAAGTGCTGGCCAACACGGCGACGCAGGCGCGTGTGCTGCCGCTTGAGGAAGCGCAGAAACTCGGCGCGATGATGTTGTTTGGCGAGAAGTACGGCGAGGTGGTGCGCGTGCTCGACATCGGCAGCAGCCGTGAACTCTGCGGTGGCACCCATGTGCAGCGCAGCGGCGACATCGGCCTGTTCAAGATCGTCGCCGAGGGCGGTGTGGCCGCTGGCATCCGCCGCGTCGAAGCCGTCACCGGCGACAACGCGCTGGCCTATTTGCAGCAACTCGAGAGCACGCTCGGCGACGTGGCCGGCGCGCTGAGAGTGACGCCAGCCGAAGTGCCGGCGCGCGTTAACGCGGCGCTCGATCAGGTGCGCGTGTTGGAAAGGGAAATCGCTGCGTTGAAAGGCAAGCTGGCCTCCGCGCAAGGCGACGAGTTGCTGGCCCAGGCGGTCGACATCAAGGGCCTGAAGCTGTTGGCGGCGATGCTCGAAGGCGCCGACGCCAAGACCTTGCGCGAGACGATGGACAAGTTGAAGGACAAGCTGAAGAGCGCGGTCATCGTGCTGGCCGCCGTCGACGGCGGCAAGGTGCAGATCGCGGCCGGGGTCACGGCCGACCGCATCGGCCAGCTCAAAGCCGGCGAGCTGGTCAACTTCGTCGCCCAGCAGGTCGGCGGCAAGGGCGGCGGCAAGGCCGACATGGCGATGGCCGGCGGCAACGATGCGGCTGCATTGCCCGGGGCGCTGGCGTCCGTGGCGGGCTGGGTGGCCGAGCGTGTCTGACGCGGCGACGATCATCATCCGTCGGCCGCGGCCGACGGATGCTGCCGCGATCGCCGCCACGATGGCCGACCCGCGCGTGCAGCCCGGCCTGCTGCAGATGCCCTACGGCACCGAAGAGTTCTGGCGCAAGCGCATCGAAGAGATGCCGGTCGGCTCGAATGTGCCCGAGCTGTTCATCGTCGCCGAGCGGGATGGCACCGTGGTTGGCAATGCCGGGCTGATGCCGGTGCCGGGTGTGCGCCGCCGGCATGCGATGGGCCTGGGCCTGTCGGTGGCTCATGCCGCGCAAGGGCAGGGCGTTGGAACCGCATTGATGCAGGCCCTGGTCGACTGGGCCGACCGCTGGGCGAACGTGCTTCGCCTGGAGCTGACAGTGTTCACTGACAACGCCGCGGCGATCGCGCTGTACCGCAAGTTCAGCTTCGAGATCGAAGGCACGCACCGCGCGTACGCCCTGCGCGACGGCGTGTACGCCGATGTGCTGGCGATGGCGCGGCTGCACCCGAACCCGCCGTCATTGCGTTGAGGCCACTGCTAGAGTCGCGCCCCATGAGTGAAGCTCGCAAGGATCGCGAAGACCGACAAGACCTCGCCGGGCGCCACATCGTGCTCGGCCTGACCGGCGGCATCGCCTGCTACAAGGCCGCGGAGTTGACGCGCGAACTGGTCAAGGCCGGCGCCACGGTGCAGGTGGTGATGACCGAGGCGGCCGAGCATTTCATCGGCGCGGTGACGCTGCAGGCGCTGTCCAACCGCAGCGTGTTCACCAGCCAATGGGATGCGCGCCCGGTGGGTGATGTTCACAACAACATGGCCCATATCAACCTGACGCGTGGCGCCGATGCCGTACTGATCGCGCCGGCCAGTGCCGACTTCATCGCCAAGCTGGCCCAGGGCCGCGCCGACGAGTTGCTGAGCCTGGCCTGCCTGGCGCGGCCGATCGCAAGCTGCCCGCTGCTCGTGGCGCCGGCCATGAACCGCGAGATGTGGGCTCACCCTGCCACGCAGCGCAATGTGGCGCAGATCGTTGCCGACGGCGCGCTCGTGCTCGGCCCCGAGGCCGGCGACCAGGCCTGCGGCGAGGTCGGCGACGGGCGCATGCTCGAAGCCGAAGCGCTGCGCGACGAATTGATCGCGTTTTTCCAGCCCAAACTGTTGGCCGGCCGTTCCGTCTTGATGACCGCGGGCCCGACCTACGAAGCCATCGATCCGGTGCGCGGCATCACCAACCTGTCGAGCGGGAAGATGGGTTTCGCCATCGCCCGCGCCGCGGCCGAAGCCGGCGCGCGCGTGACGCTCGTCGCCGGCCCCGTGGCCTTGCCAACGCCGCGCGGCGTGACGCGCATCGATGTGCAAAGCGCACAGCAGATGCACGATGTGGTGCTGCCATTGGCCGCTGCGCAGGATGTCTTCGTGGCCACCGCCGCGGTCGCCGACTGGCGACCGACGCAGGCCGCGGCGCAAAAGATCAAGAAGGCAGCAGGGCGTGTGGCGCCGTCGTTCGAGCTGAGCGAGAACCCCGACATCCTGGCGGCGGTGGCGGCCCTGCCCAAGCGCCCGTTCTGCGTCGGCTTCGCGGCCGAGAGCGGCGACGTGGCGCGCCATGCCCGCGAGAAACTCGTGCGCAAAGACGTACCGTTGATCGTCGGCAACCTCGGCCCCGCGACTTTCGGCCAGGACGACAACGCCTTGCTGCTGGTCGACGCCGCAGGCGAGCGCGAGTTGCCCGGCGGCGGCCGTCGCGCCGACAAGTTGGTGCTGGCGCGGCAACTGGTGGCGGAGATCGCCAAAAGAATCTGCACATGACCACCATCGACATCAAGCTGCTCGACGCGCGCATGGCCGCGCACCTGCCGCACTACGCCACCCCGGGCAGCGCCGGCCTGGACCTGCGCGCCTGCCTGGACGAGGCGCTGGTGCTGGCACCCGGCCAGACCCAATTGATCCCGACCGGCTTGTCGATCCACATCGGCGACCCGGGCCTGGCGGCGATGCTGCTGCCGCGCTCGGGGCTGGGCCACAAGCACGGCATCGTGCTCGGCAACCTGGTTGGCCTGATCGACAGCGACTACCAGGGCCCGCTGATGGTCAGTTGCTGGAACCGCGGCAATGCGCCGTTCACGATCGAGCCGATGGAGCGCATCGCGCAGATGGTCATCGTGCCGGTGGTGCAGGCGACGTTTCGCCGCGTGAACAGTTTCGCCAGCTCGGATCGCGGCGAGGGCGGCTTCGGCTCGACCGGGAAGCGCTGAACGCTCATGCTGAATCGCGTTCAATCGCATAAGACCCGTTCGGGCTGAGGTCCGATCATCCGGAGGTATCGAAGGAAGCCCTGCTACAGCCCTTCGATACCTCAGGGCGAACGGATGGGCCGGCTGCGTAAGCTCCGATACGATCGAATGCAAAGTCGTGTCAGTGAATGCGTCGCGCGGCCGGCAGCACTTCCAGCACATCGAGCACGCTGCCGCCGAGGCTGCCGGCTTCGATTTCTGCGGCTGTAGCTTCGCGCACATCGCGCACCGTCAGGTGCAGGCGCAGCGCCATGCCGGCCAGCGGGTGGTTGCCGTCGAGCACCACATGCGATTGGTAGACCTCGGTGACGGTGTACAGCGTGTCGGCCGGCATGTCGGGCGTGGCGCTGCCTTCCGGCAGGCCCTCGAACTGCATGCCGATGTCGACTTCGGCAGGGAACAGTGCGCGGTCTTCGAAGCACACCAGCGCGCTGTCGTACTCGCCGAAGGCATGCTCGGGCTCCAGGTGCAGGTGGGTCTCGAAGCCGACCGCTTGGCCGGCCAGGGCTTCTTCGACTTTGGGCAGCAGGTCGTCGCCGCCGTAGTAGAACGCCACCGCTTCGGGCAGTTCGTCGAGGGCTTGGCCCTGGGCGTCGGACAGCAGCCAGGTGAGGGCCACCACGCAAGGTTTTTCGATCAGCATCGGGCAATGATGGCACAGCGCGACAATGGCTCGATGGACCTGAACCTCGCTCAGACACTGCTCGGCGGCCTGTCGCCAGCGCAGTTCATGCGCCGCCATTGGCAGAAGAAACCACTGCTGGTTCGCCAGGCCCTGCCGAGGGTTGCGCCGCCGCTGTCGCGCACCGCATTGTTCGCGCTGGCCGCACGCGACGAGGTCGAATCGCGGCTGGTCCAGCGCGACGGCCGCGACCATTGGCAACTGCGCCACGGCCCGCTGCCGCGGCGCAGTCTGCCACCGTTGGCGCAGCCTGGCTGGACGCTGCTGGTGCAGGGCCTGGACCTGCATGTCGCTGCCGCGCACGAGCTGCTGCGACCCTTTCGTTTCGTGCCCGCCGCGCGCCTGGACGACCTGATGCTGTCCTAGGCCAGCGACAGCGGCGGCGTCGGCCCGCACCTCGATTCCTACGATGTCTTCCTGCTTCAGGTGCAGGGCCGGCGCCGCTGGCGCTTCGGGCGCACGAAGCGCCCCGTGCTGCGCGACGATGTGCCGCTGAAGATGCTGGCGCAGTTCGAGCCCGAGCACGACGCGCTGCTCGAAGCCGGCGACATGCTCTACCTGCCGCCCGGCTGGGCCCATGACGGCGTGGCCGTGGGCGGCGACTGCATCACCGCGTCGATCGGCTTTCGCACGCCGCGCGCCGACGAGCTGGCGCAGGCGCTGTTCGCGCGCCTGGCCGATGGCGTCGACACCCACGAGCGCACGCCGCGCTACCGCGACCCCTGCCAAGCCGCCACGGCCACCCCCGGCGCCGTGCCCGCGGCCTTGCAGCGCTTTGCCCGCGAGGCTGTCACACGCGCGCTGGCCGACCCGGTGGCCATCGAGCGCACGCTCGGCGAATGGCTCACCGAACCGAAGGACCAGGTCTGGTTCGACGCCGCCCCGCACGCGGTGAAAAATGCCGAGCGCGGCGTGCTGCTCGATCGCCGCTCACGCATGGCCTACGACGCCCGGCACATCTACATCAATGGCGAATCGCTGCGCGCCAGTGGCCGCGACGCGCGCTTGATGCGCACACTGGCCGACCAGCGTCGGCTCGATGCCCGCGCCGTGCATGCGGCCAGCCCCGACGCGCGCGGGCAGCTCGACGAGTGGCTGGCCTGCGGTTGGCTGCAACCGTCCGATTGAGATGGCGACAAGGAGGCACCGATGACCCCCGAGGCTCCCCACAGCGCGGCCCTGATCGACGGCCGCAGCGAGTTCACCGCCGCCGTGCGGCTGGCCTTGTCGCAGGCCGCGCGCGAGCGGGCTCGCGAGCTGGTCTTCACCGACCCCGATTTCGAGGCCTGGCCGCTCGATGATCCGCAGGTGCTGGCCGCGCTGACCGCGTGGGCGCGCCTGCCGAAGCGCCAATTGCTGATGATCGCCGGCCGCTTCGACAGCCTGCCGCGACGCTGTCCGCGCTTCACGGCCTGGCGCCGCGATTGGGCCCATGCCATCGAGTGCCGGGCCACCGAGGTCGAGACCTCGCAGGTCCCGACCCTGCTGCTGGCCGGTCCGCACAGCCTGCAACTGGCCGACCGGCTGCAGTGGCGCGGCCATTGGCTGGCCGACGACAGCGAGATCAGCGCCTGGCGCGAGGTCGTTGATGTACTTATGCAACGCTCCGAGGCCGACTTTCCGGCCAATACCTTGGGGCTCTAGGGCAAGCACCTAGGAACGCTATACTCGCTGGCTAGGTGCAAGGGCGACTCGCGCGTTTCTTGTCCTTGATCGACGCGGGTTCTTTTGGAATCCCCCCACTTCCGATAATCGTTCGACTCACTGAACTCCAAGGATTTTTCTCATGAACAAGTCGCTCCTCCTGGCCTCCCTGGTCGCTGCCGTCGCCCTGGCCGCTTGCGGCAAGAAGGCCGAAGAAGCTGCCGCCCCGGCTGCCGCTGTTGCCGCTTCGGCGATGGCCCCTGTGGCTGCTGCCGCTTCTGCCGCTGCGGCTGACGCTGCCTCGGCCGTAACTGGTGCTGCCACCGCTGCCGCCGACACCGCTGCCTCGGCCATGGCCGGTGCCGCTTCGGCCACCGCCGGTGCCATGAAAGACGCAGCCAAGGACGCCGCCGGCAAGGCCGTCGACGCTGCCAAGGACGCCGCGATGAAGGCCACCGACGCCGTCAAGAAGTAAGCGGTTTTCCGCTGCTTCGCGAAAGCCGCCTTCGGGCGGCTTTTTGCTTTGTGTGCTCAGTGGATTTCGATCCAGCCGCAGCCCAGGGCGGCATCAGCCACGGTGAGTTGCGGGTGCAGTGCGCCGAGCGCGCCGCGCAGTGCCGCCAAGGCCAGTTCGGGCCGGTTGTTCTGCCGGCTCAGGTGGGCGGCCACCACATGGCGCAGGCCGTCGTGGCGGCAGGCGTCGAGCAGCAAGGCGGACTGGCTGTTCGCCAGGTGGCCACGGTGGCCGGCGATGCGCCGCTTCAACCACACGGGATAGCCGCCGGCCGCGAGCATCATGGGGTCGTGGTTGGTTTCCAGCAGCAGTGCGTCGCAGCCTTGCAGTGCTTGGGCCACCGCTGCGGTCGGCTCGCCGATGTCGGTGAGGATGCCGATGCGGTGCCGGCCATCGCTGCACGTCAGTTGCAAGGGCTCGGCGGCATCGTGCGGCACCGCGAAGGGCCGCAGCGTCAGCGCGCCGATCACGATCGCTTCACCGTCGCGCGCAAGCTCGCAGGTCGGCGCGTCAGCGAGCTTGGCGGTGGTCTGCGCCCAGGTGCCGGCGCTGGCCCAGACCGGCGTGCCATGGCGGCGTTGCAGCGCCAGCACGCCGCCGACATGGTCGCCGTGCTCGTGGGTCACGAACACCGCGTCGATGTCGGCCACCAGCAGGCCGCGCAGGGCAAGTCGGCTGGCGAGCTGGCGCGGCGCCAAGCCGCAATCGACCAACACGCGAGTGCAGCGCTCACCGTCTTGCGGCTGGGCCTCGACGAGCGTGGCGTTGCCGCTGCTGCCGCTGCCCAGGCTGGTGAAGCGCAGCACAGGCGGCGAGCGCAGCGCTATTTCAGATCGTCGACGAGCAGACCCACGATGCGTTGGCCCACGGCGCCGTTTTCCGGCCCGCCCTGGGCGTTCTGCACCGAGACGTTGGTGACGGCGCCATCGGCCTTGACGGCAATGCGATAGCGGCCCGGGGCACGCGCCGGATCGGACTTGCCGAAGCTGAACAGCTTGCCGAAGAAGCCGGGCTCGGCCGTCGCTGCGTCCTTCGGATCGACATAGCGAACGAAGTACAAACCGCCCGCACGGTCTCGGTCTTCAACCGTGAAGCCGCTGCGGTCGAGTGTCAGGCCGACACGTCGCCAGGCGCGATCAAAGCCTTCGTCGACCTGCAAGGTGGCAGACGGCTGGCCAGTGACCAGGCGCGCGCGCGGCGCGGTGTTCACTGCCACCGGGTTGGCGGCCGCCGTGCGCGCGACCTCTTCCTTGGCGCCGAGCTTGACCATCAGGCGCGACAGGAACTCGGCTTCGAGTTGCGGGTCGGCGGGGCGGTTGGCCCAGGTGGTCGAGTCCTTGCGATCGCTGGTGTAGATCTCGGTCATGCCGCGGTGGCTGAGGAAGACGTCGCTGCCGCTGCCGTTGCGCTCGACGCGCAGGCGGAAGCGATCGCGCTCGCCGCTGTCGTAAAGCGAATCGAGCACCCGGCCGATGGTGCGGCGGACGATGTCCTGCGGGATCTTGGCGCGGTTCTCGGCCCAGTCGGTTTCCATCACGCCGGCTTCGGGGTTGTCGATCACCAGCGAGAAGCCGCGCTCCTGCCAGAACGAGCGCAGTTGCGGCCACAACTGCTCGGCCGGGATCGGCACCGACAGCCAGCGCTGGTTGCCTTCGCGCACGATGCGCATCTCGCCGATGCTGGTCGGCGCCACACCGCTGGTGGCGGCGGCCGTTGTGGCGGTGGCGGCCGGGGCCGAGCCGAAACTGCTGGCGCTGACCGCACCGCCGCTCTGCGGCTGGTAGCGACCGTCGCGCTGCAGTTGCGTCAGGTCGGGCGGCACTTCGAGCGGCGCGGTCTTGGCCGCCTGGCTCTTGTAGTCGATCTTGTCGCCCGACAAAAACCCGTCGATGGTCGAGCAGGCGGCCAGGGCCGATAGCGCCGATACCGCGGCCACGACGAGGGCCCGGCGCAGGGCGGATGACGGATGAGCGTTCACAGAATGCATGGGTGGAGCGGCGCGTTGCGGCGGCCGGCGGGCTGAATGGGGGAAGGGACTCGGACGGAAGAGAATGGTTCGCACGTGGCAGCAAGCTCTGGCCTACAACACGCCGGCCTCGCGCAGCGCCTGCTCGAGCGGCGCATGCAGGGCTTCGGAAAGACCCACCAGCGGCAGCCGCAGGGCCGGGCCGCAGCGGCCCATGCGCGCCAGCGCCCACTTGACCGGGATCGGGTTGGCCTCGGCAAAGAGCAGCTTGTGCAGGGCCAGCAACTTCAAATGAATCGCGCTGGCCTGCTTGGCATCGCCGGCCATCGCCGCGCGGCACAACTCGGCCATCGCCCGCGGCGCCACGTTGGCGGTGACGCTGACGTTGCCGTGGCCGCCGAGCAGCATCAGCGCGATGGCGGTCTGGTCGTCGCCGGAGTAGATCGAAAAGCCCTTCGGCGCCTGCTTGATGAGCCAGGCCGCGCGGTCGATGTTGCCGCTGGCTTCCTTGATGCCGACGATGCCGGGCACCTGGGCCAGCCGCAGCACGGTGTCGTGCTGCATATCGGCCACGGTGCGGCCGGGCACGTTGTAGAGCACCACCGGGATGTCGACCGCTTCGGCAATCGCGCGGAAGTGGCGGTACAGGCCTTCTTGCGTCGGTTTGTTGTAGTAGGGCACCACTTGCAGCGTGCAATCGGCGCCGACACCGAGCGCGAACTTCGACAGCTCGATCGCTTCGCGGGTCGAATTGGCGCCGGCCCCGGCCATGATCGGTACGCGGCCGGCGGCATGCTCGACGGCCACGCGGATGATCTCGCAATGCTCGGGCACGTCGACGGTGGGCGATTCGCCACTGGTGCCGACCACGACGATGCAGACCGTGCCTTCGGCGATGTGCCAATCGATCAGGCGGCGCAGCGCCGGGTAGTCGACGCTGCCGTCGTCCTGCATCGGGGTGACCAGCGCAACGATGCTGCCAACAATCGGGTTCATGGGGGTGCGGGATTCCTGCAAGCGGCGGATTTTAGCTGCCGTGGCAGCCCGGCCCGTCTACAGGGCGTGGCGGGCAGCGGCAGCGGGCCCGTTGACGGCCACGATGCGCTGCACGCGGCGCGCTGGTGCGTCGAGTACACCGTCTTCATAAGCCACCACATGCAGGCCGCGGCAGGCCTCGAGCAGCTCGCCCGGGCGCAGCAGAAAGTCGGGGTTCGAGGGCTTGCCGTAGGCCTCGTTGCCCAGGGCAAAGGTCTCGTAGATCAGCACGCCAGCGTCGGCCAAGCTGGCGCGCAGAGCCGGCCACAGCGCGCGCCACAGGTAGTTGGCCACCAGCACGGCGTCGAAGCGCTCGCCGGCCAGCGGCCAGGGGCCGCTCTCGAGGTCGGCGGTGACCGTTCGGCCCAGGCCCTGCAATGTGGCCAGCGCCGCCGCATCGCGGTCGACGCCGGTGACGGCAAAGCCCTGCGCCGCCAGCCAGCGCAGGTGCCGGCCGCTGCCGCAGGCCAGATCGAGCACCATGCCACCGGGTGCGATCAGGTGCGACCAGCGCCTGACCCAGGCGGAAGGTTCGAGCCCTTCGTGTGCGCTCAGAAGCAGCTCCAGACCCGGTTGGCCAAGTCGAAGATCAGGTCGGGTTGCTGGTACGCCGCGAACACCAGCGCCAGCGCCAGCAGCGAGACCACGCCCCAAAAGAGGCCTGACTGCAACCAGCCGTTCAACGCGCGCTTCATGCGGCTGCCATCGCCGGGCGGTGAATTTCCGTTTCGCGCACCGGCAGGTTGATCAGCGCCGCAAAAACACCCAGCGCCACCGCGATGGCCCAGACCACGTCGTAGCTGCCGGTGGCGTCATAGAGCTTGCCGCCGAGCCAGGCGCCGAGGAA
>JANOKY010000256.1:0-10815 GCA_031419635.1 Burkholderiales bacterium
GCTGACCACCTGGCCGTCACTGTCGGCCAGGAAGTGCGCCGCCTGCAGGCCCAGCTCGGTGGCCAGCCGCGGCTTGCGTTCGAACAGCAGCGCCTGGTGCGCGGCCAGCCACTGCGCGCGCACGAACAGGTTGCCGAAGGCCGGGTGGGCTTCATCGGCGCGCGGGTCGGCCAGCGTCACTTCGAAGGCCGACATGAGTTCGATGTCGAGCACCCGGTCGCCTAGGTTGCGCAGTTCGACGCGGCGGAACTCGATGTCGTCTTCGGGGCTGACCCAGACCGTGGTGTGGGCCTGCAATTCGGGCCAGGCCGCGTCGAAGCAGACGCGGTCGGCGTGGTACAGGCTCTTGTAATGCGCGGCCGGGTCGGGCGCCGGGTGCTGGGTGATCGACACCGGCTGCGGCTGCCGGTCCCAGCGCAGGTAGAAGAAGCTGCCGTGGGCATCGCGCAGCGCATCGTCGCGCCAGCGCGTGATGCCGCTGGCGCCCCAGCGGCTGGTGCCGGCGCCATTGGCGCGCAACGTCACGCTGTAGCGGCCGTTGCCTAAAACGTGGGTGGGCTGCAATGCGGCGCCGCCCGGCAGCACCTCGCGCAGCAGGCCCGGTGCGCGGCGTTGCAGCGCCAGCAGCGGCGGGCCCGACGGCGGCGCGTAGAGCATCGAGACCTCGCGCGGCGCGCGTTCGTGCAGCAAAGAGGCGACTGCTTCGATGTGCGGATTGGCCATGCCCCAGCGCCGCACCACGCCGCCGAGCAGCACGTTGGCCAGGGCCACGATCGTCATGCCCTGGTGGTGCGACATGAAGGTGGCCACCGGTGTGGACACTTCGCTGTCGGTCTGCCGCGAGGGCGTGAAATCCAGTGCTTCGATGAAGCCCAGGTCGCCGCGCGCGTTCAGCGCCTGCAGTGCCGCGAAGTTGACGCAGGCGCCGTGCGCGGCGATCTGCGCCGCCAGCGCGGTGGCATAGGGCGCGATCACCAGCTCATCGGGCGGCGTGCGCCGCAGCGCCAGCCGCGGCACGCCTTGCGGTGCGTACTGGTAGGCCAGAGTGTGGTCGCGGCCGGCATAGGCCGATTCCGAAATGCCCCAGGGCACGCCATGCGCCTGGCCGTAGGCGATCTGCTCGCGCAGCGCCGCCTGGCAGGCATCGCGCAGCACGCTGCCATGCGGCTCGTCGAGCACCAGGGTGGGCATCAGGTACTCGAACATCGAGCCCGACCACGAGCGCAGGCACGCCCGCTGGCCGACGGCGTAGAACGGCCGCCCGAGCGAAGCCCAATGGCTCACCGGCACGTCGCCCTTGGCGATCGCCAATAGACTCGTCAAGCGCGACTCGGAGGCCAGCAAATCGTAGAAGCCGGCATCGAGTTCCTGCTCGGCAACGCGGTAGCCGATGTGGAACAGGTGCCGTTTGCGGTGGTAGAGAAAACTGAAGTCCGCGGCCCAGGCGATCTGTTCGCAGTCGCGTGCGACATCGTTCAGGCGCCGCAGCGTGGCCTCGTCCTGCGTGGAGGGCGCCTGCTCACGGCAGGCCTGGGCCACCGCGAGCAGGTGGCCGGCGAGGTTGCCGCTGTCGACCGTCGACACATACATCGGCAGCAGCGGCGCGCCGCTCTGCGTGTCGTACCAGTTGAGGAAGTGGCCGCGATGGCGTTGCAGCGTGGCCAGCGTGGCGAGAGTGGCCTCGAGGCGCGTCAACAGCTCTTCGGTGCCGATCCAGCCGAAGGCCTTCGCACACGCCGCGCTGAGCAGGTACAGGCCGATGTTGGTCGGCGAGGTGCGGTGCGCCAGCATGTCGTGCGGCAGGGTCTGCAGGTTGTCGGGCGGCAGGTGCCTGTCGTCCGGCCCGACGCAGCGCTCGAAGAAGCGCCAGGTGTCGCGCGCGATGCCTTGCAGGTAGGCTTGATCGACGGGCGGCAGCGCCGCGTCCTTGCGCGGCGGCTGCGGCCGGCTGACCCCCCAGGTCCACAGCGGCGAGGCGGCCCACAGTGCACAGAGCAGGCCGGCCAGCAGCGGATGCGGCGTGCCCGCAGCGAGCATGCCGCCGAGCAACACCAACGCCACCAGCGGCAGGCTGCCATGGCGGCGCAGCAGCGCTCTCAACTCGGTCTTCACCGAAGCCTGAACCGCCGCGGCAGTGGTCCATTGCAGCAGGTGGCGGCGGCTGACGGCCATGCGGTAGAGCGCGCGCACGATCGCGTCCACCGCCATCAGCGCCTGCTGCAGCAGTTGGGCCAATTGCCACAGGCCGGCCCACAGCACGCGGCCCAGTTCGGCCACGGCCTGGTGGTAGAAGTGGCGCTTGGCCAGGTCGTCGCGGCTGGGCGAGAAGCCCGCCACCGCGCCCATCAGCGGCCCGGCCGCATAGGCCGCCAGCACCAACAGCAGGGCCGCCGTGGGCGAGACGAAGTCGGTCACCAGGGCCCACACCAGCAGGGCCAGCGACATCGGCGCGACGAGCGAGCGGCGCAGGTTGTCGAACATCTTCCAGCGGTCGATCGCGCGCAGGCGGTAGCGCCGCGGCTGCAGCAGGATCGGCAGCAACTGCCAATCGCCGCGCGTCCAGCGGTGAACGCGCCACATCGCCACGTCGGCGTGGAAGGGCGCGTCTTCGATCACGGTGATGTCGGTGACCGCGGCGCAGCGCGCCATCGCGCCTTCGACCAGGTCGTGGCTCAGCACCAGGCCTTCGGGCAGGCGGCCGGCCAGCACCGCATGCATCGCGCGCACATTGAGCAGGCCCTTGCCGGTGAAGCTGCCGGCGCCGAACACGTCCTGGTAGACCTCGGAGCTGGCAGCGCTGTAGGGGTCGATGCCGCACTGGCCGGCGAACAGCCAGTGGTACAGCGTGAAGTCGCGCGGCGCCGGCAGGGGCGTGACGATGCGCGGCTGCAGGATGCCGTAGCCGCGCACCACGTTGCGGCCTTCGGCGTCGAGCTCAGGCAGGTTGTGCGGGTGCGCGGCCACGCCAACCAGCTCGCGCAGCTTGCCCGGCGGCAAGTGGGTGTCGCTGTCGAGGGTGACGATGTAGCGCGTGCCGGGTGCGATGCGCGAGGCCGGGCCCAAATCCAGGAACTCAGCCTGCGTGCCTTCGGCCAGCGCGGCCACCAGTTGCTCCAACTTGCCGCGCTTGCGCTCCCAGCCGATCCAGCGTTGCTCCGTTTCGCTGAAGCGCCGGCTGCGGTGCAGGATGATGAAGCGCGGTGTGGCGTTGTCGCCGGCCTGCGCGGCGTTGAGCGCTTCGATCTGCTGCACCGCGTCGGCCAGCAGGGCATCGTCGCTCGGTGCCTGCGCGGTGAGGGCATCGGCCCAGTCGGTGAGCAGCGCGAACTGGGCCTGCCGTTCGGGGTTGGCCAGGTAATGCAGTTGCAGCCGGTGCACCAGCTCGTGGGTCGATGCGCTGCCGGTCAGCATCGCCGGAATGACCACCATGACGCGGTGCTCGGGCGGGATGCCGCTGGCCAGGGCCAGCCGCGGCAGGGTTTGCGGACGCGCCGATTCGCTGATCAGCCGGTTGATGACGGCCACCAGGGCTTCCGAGGCCGGCCACAGCATCAGCGCCGCGCCCAGGACGGTGACCCAGGGCGGCGGGCTGCCGGCCAACCCGGCCGCGTGCCGTACCAGCATCCAGGCCACCAGCCCGATAGTGCCGAACAGCAGCAGGCCGAGGTAGGTCGGCAGGGCCAGGCGCCTGGCCAGAGGGCGCCAGGCGCGGGCCAGGCGTTCGTCCAGGCCGAGTGCCTGCATGAGGGTCGGCCGGCCCGCGCCGCACAGCCAGTGGCTGGCCACCGCGGCCGCGTCATCGGCACCGTGCATCAGGTCGAGCAGGGTTTGCGCCACTGCACCTTCGCTGCGGCCACTGCGCCGGGCCAGCCGTTCGATGCCGTGCAGGGTCTGGTCGCGCGTGGCCGGGTACTCGGCCTCGAACAGCGGCGAGGTCAGCATCAGGCGCATCAAGGCGCTGGTGCGGGCGACGATGTCGGGCCAGTCGGCGTCGCCGATGGCGCGCAGCGAGGTCAGTGCGTTGCTCACGCTCAGGTTGTCGGCGGCCTGGTCGGCGATCTGCTGCGCCTGCATCGCCGCCAGGTCGGGCAGGGCCTTGCGCAGCCAGGCGTGCAACTCGGCGCGGTCGCTGCCGTCACCGGCGGTGCGGCCGTCTTGCAGGCGTTGCGCCAATTGGGTCAGGAAGACCCGGCCGACGCCGCGTTGCTCGAGCAGCATGTGCACTTCTTCGAGCGTGGCAACGGTGCAGGTGTCGAGGCGGTCGCAGCACAGGTTGGCGACTTCGCGCGCGGCCTTGTTGGTGGCCACGCGTTCGGCCAGGCGGCGCAGGTTTTCGATCAGCACCACGCGCAGGGTGGTCGGCAGGGCCCACATCTCGGCCAGCTTGAGCTCGCGCGTTTCCTGGTAGGCGCTCAGGAACTGCATCAACAGCGCTTCGTCGAAGGCGCCGTCGGTGTGGGCAACGAAGGCCCAGGCCACGCCGTACACGCGCGGCAGGCCGGCCAGCGGCTCGTCGATCAGCATCGGCAGGCTGCGGAAATAGCTGCGCGGCAGGCCTTCGTGGATTTCCTTGAGCTGGGCCTCGATCAGATGAAAGTTGTCGAGCAGCCATTCGGCCGCCGGGCTGATGTCGTAGCCGGTGCTGGCCTGAACGCCGATGTAGCGGTGGGCTTCGCGCAGGGTGCGGATGTTGCTGCGCAGGCGCGGAAAGAAGGTCGCGGCGTGGGGCCGGGCCAACTCTGCGCGATGCGTTTCGCCCAGGCTGCGGCCATGCTGGGCAAAGCGCTGCAGGCCGAAAATCTCAGAGCGGATCGGTGGCGCGACCGGGCCGCGCGCGCCATCCAGCATGTCGCGCAGCGCCTGCGGCGACGCCGGCATCAGGCGCAGCAGGCCGGATGCCGCCATGGTCTACAGCGCCAGCGAAGCGATACCGATCAACAGGGCCGCCACCACCAGCGTCGTCACCAGTCGTGCCGACAGGAAGCCATTCAGCGTTTCGGCCACGCATTGCAAGGTGAACAGGCGCCCATGCGCGCCTTTGCAATGGCCCAGGTGTTCGCCGAGCTCCGACAACTCCATCGGCGAGCTATCGGCGCTGTTACTGAATGTCGAGGTGCTCCAGCTCGGAGCGGGGTTGGCACGGGTAGCGATGACAAGCTCCGCCCGAACGGCCTTGCGGCTGAACGGAAAAATGGGGGTTGAGACGGGCGAACTGGTGAGCGGTGTTTTTGAGGCAGGCCACAGCAGTGCGATCGGTCGATGCTAGCCGCGCCGCGCCGCGTTGTCTGTCGGACAGCGCACCGACATTTGTAGGCGCTGTCCTAGGTAAAAACAGATGCTTACCGTTACGTCAGCGAATGTGCGACAGCATACCGACAGCATGGCTTGCAGACTTCTATCGTTGCGCCAGCGGCCAGGCGTGGCGGCCAGGGAGAGCAACATGCCTCTATCGACTTTGCAGCGACTCGGGCGCAGCGCCTTCGACGCCTCGTCGTTCCTGTTCGGGCCGGCCGTCGATGACCCGGCGGTGGCGTTGCCGGTCGATGTGCAAAACCTCGAGGAGCGACTGCGCGCCGCGCAGGCCTTGGCCAAGCCCGGCTTCATGGCCTTGCATGCCGTGCGCGAGGGCGCCCACATCGTCGACTTCGAGTGGGACAACGCCAGCGTCGCAGCATCGCGGCTGCTGCGCGGCACGGCCACCGGCCTGCTCGGCAAGCGGTTGGTTGAGGTACTGGCCGGCCGCTCCGGGCGCGGCGAGATTTTCAATCAGTACCGGCGGGTGGTCGAGTTCGGCGCGGCCCGCGCAGTGCAGCAACGCATCGAACTCAACACCTCGGTGGACGTGCTGCGCCACGCCGCCGTGCGCCTGCACGATGGCGTGGCGGTGACGCTGACCAACCTGAGTGCGCTGCGGCGTGAACTCGCGCTGCGGCGCGAGATTCAGGCGCGCTCGCTGATGCTCGCGTCCACCGCAGGCGCGTAGCGCCGATCGAGACTGGGAAGCCCCCGCGCCGCAACGCGGCGGACTTCGGCACTGCGATATCAGCGGGTGCCGACGACTTCGATGTCGACCCGGCGATCGGGCTGCAGGCAGGCGATCAACTTCGGGTTGGGCTTGTTGCCCTTGCAGTCTTCGGGCTTGGTCACCGGCGCCATTTCGCCCTTGCCCTGCGCCGAAACTTTGGCCGCATCGACGCGGCCCGAACTGACCAGGTAGCCCTTGACCGCATCAGCACGTTGCATCGACAGCTTCTGGTTGTAGGCCGTCGAGCCGAGGCGGTCGGTGTGGCCCTCGACGCTGATCACGTCGTACTGGCTGCCGGCGAGATCCTGCGCGAACTTGTCCAGCGCCGAACGGCCCTCGGGGCGCAACTCCGACTTGTCGAAGCCGAACAGCGACTCGGCCGAGAAGCTCACGCGCCGACGCACCGGCGGTGCGGGTGGTGCGGGCGGCGTCACCACCACCACCGGCGGCGGCGGGGGTGCCATCACCGGCGCCGGCGCCGACGGCGGCGGCGGTGCAACGTAGGCCGCGGCCAGCGGACGCGGCGCGGGCGCGGCGCTGCGGCCGAACGGGAACACCAGGCTCAGCGTGGCCGCATTGACATGGCCGTCTCTGCCGACGCCGTCGGCAATGCGGTAGCGCTCGACTTCACCGCGCAGCCACATCGACGGGCTGACCTCGTACTGCAGGCCGGCGCCGTACTTGAGGTTGGTGCCGCGCTCGCTGCGCGACTGGGTCGATCCGGCGGCGGCGCCGGTTCCGGTGAACCGGTCGTTGGTCTTGGCGTATTGCGCGCCGACACGGGCCAGCGCCGACAGCCGGTCAGTCAAAGGCATCGTGCCGACCAGGTCGAGGTTGAAGCCGTGCACCTTCATCGTGCCATTGAGCGTGCCCGCCGGTGCCGTGGTCGACGAGAAGCCGAACTGGCCGAGGTCGAAGTAACCCGCCTCGAGCCCGATGTTGCGGTTGAACTGGTAGCCGCCGAACAGCTTGAAGGACTTGCCGCGCTTGTCTTCGGTCAGCGTCGACGTGGTCACGCCGGGCGTGTGCAGGCTGTTGGCCATCGCGGGTTCATTGAACTGAGGCGTGCTCTTGCCGCCCGACAGGCCGACGTACGGGTAGCCGCCGTCTTGCTGCGCCAGCGCCGAGCTACCGGCCAGGCAGGCCAGGGCGGCCAGCGTCAGCAGGCGCATTGCGTGAGGTGATTTCATGGGTTTCCTTGTGGGGGCCGCGGTCGAAGGTGTGCGGCGACGCGTGGGTTGTAGGTGCCAGTGCGCCGGGCGTCTGTGCGATGCCGAACCGAAACGAAAGGAGTCGGGCCGCAGGGATTGGTGCGCAAGCGAACATGGTGAGCGGCTGTGAGCGCCGATAGTTGCCAACGCGCGAGTCATCGTGCTGCGCAGAGGCCACGGCCGATGTCCGAGCCTGACCCGCCCACGAGTGCTGCGACGGCACCATTGCCCGATCCGAAAGTGAACCAGCTTCTCGATGCTGTACGTGATGGAAGACGGCGCCTCGGCTGAAATTGCTATCGTCGGCCATGAGCTGAGCCTGGACCGCTTGCGCGGCAATGAGTTGGTAATGACGCAGGAGCTGATCGCCAACATGCTCGGCGTGCGCCGCGAGGGCGTCACCGAAGGCGCGCTCAAGCTGCAAGAGGCCGGCCTGATCCGCTACTCCCGCGGCCGCATCACGGTGCTTGACCGCGCCGATCAGGCCGCGTGGTGTTTGATCCAGGCGACATAGCGATCGATCCAGCCTTGCAGGAATTTCTGCTGGCTCGCGCCCAGCTTGCCGGCACTGTCGAACAGGCCCTCCTTGGCCTGGATGAAAGCCTCGGGTTGGCCGAGGGTGGGCACGTCCAGATACGCCAGCATGTTGCGCAGGTGCTGTTGCGCCATCGAGGTGCCCAGCGCGCCCACCGACACGCCTATCACGCCCGCGGGCTTGCCGGCCCAGGCGCTCTGGCCGTAGGGGCGCGAGGCGTGGTCGATGGCGTTCTTCAGCACGCCCGGGATCGAGCGGTTGTATTCGGGGGTGACGAAGAGCAGGCCCTGCGCCGCCTTGATCGCGGCCTTCAAGCGAACCACAGCCTCGGCCGGCGCCGCGTCATCATCCTGGTTGTACAGCGGCAGATCGTCGATGCGAAGCTGCGTAAATAAGAAATCGGCGGGCGCGAGCGGGGCCAGCGCCTCGGCCAGCTTGCGGTTGAACGAATCGCGGCGAAGGCTGCCGACGATGACGGCGATCTGCACCTGTTGCATGGCGAACTCCCGAGCGATTGAAGGATCGCAAACCTAGCGCCGTGGTGCGGCGCGGTCTGTGCGGTGGGCCACGCAGGCCCGGCCGCGCTGTGTTGTCCAGCGCACGGACGCACGGGGCGGTCGCCACTACCTTGTGCGCCTTCTCTACCCAACGCACTGGGACGCAGCATGAACATCCTGATGGTCCTGACCTCGCACGACCAGCTCGGCGACACCGGCAAGAAAACCGGCTTCTGGCTGGAGGAATTCGCCGCGCCGTACTACGTCTTCAAGGATGCGGGTGCGACGCTCACCGTCGCTTCGCCGCTGGGCGGCCAAGCACCGATCGATCCGAGCAGCGACGCCGCCGACGCACAAACCGGCGCCACCCGCCGCTTCAAGGCCGACGCTGCGGCGCAGGCGGTGCTGGCCCACACGACGCCCTTGGCCACGGTGCAGGGCGGCGAATTCGACGCCGTCTTCTACCCCGGCGGCCACGGCCCGCTGTGGGATCTGGCCGACAACAAACACTCGATCGCGCTGATCGAAGCCATGCTCTCGGCCGGCAAGCCGGTGGCTGCGGTGTGCCATGCACCGGGCGTGCTGCGCGATGCCAAGGCACCGGGCGGCGCGCCGCTGGTGCAGGGCCGCTCGGTGACCGGCTTCACCAACAGCGAAGAGCAGGCCGCGGGCTTGACCGCGGTGGTGCCGTTCCTGGTCGAAGACATGCTCACCCAGCACGGTGGCCGCTACAGCAAGGCGGCCGCCTGGCAGCCGCATGTGGTCGTCGATGGCCTGCTGATCACCGGCCAGAACCCGGCCTCTTCGGCGCCCGCCGCTCAGGCGCTGCTGAAGGTGTTGGCGTGAGCACGGGGATGTCGCTTCACAACGCTTGATCCTGCGCAAACACCACCGACACAGGGTGCCGACAGACTCGACACCATGCCGCCTGCACCCTGCCTGACCCCTGCTCGACGTGTCGCTGCGCCGGCTGTAGCCGCCGCGTTGGCGCCGCTGCTGTTGGCGCTGGGCGCTTGCGCAGCGCTGGCGCCGCCGCCTGCCGCACCCGTCGCGGTCGAGGTGCCCGCGGCCTGGTCTACCGCCACGGCACCGGCCGCGGCCAGCGCCACCGCGCTGGCGCGATGGTGGTCGCGTTTCGACGATCCGCTGCTGGCTCAACTGGTGAGCCAGGCCTTGCAGGCCAACACCAATGTCACCAGCGCGCAGGCCGCCTTGCGCCAGGCGCGGGCGCTGCGTGACGTGACGGCGGCGGGGCTGCTGCCCGCGCTCAGTAGTTCGGCCTCGGTGCAGCGCAGCCGCTCCGGCGGCAACAGTGCCGGCAACAGCTTTCGCGCTGGCCTGGACGCGAGCTGGGAGCCCGATACCTTCGGCGGCAACCGCAGCGCGCTCGATGCCAGCGAGGCAACCGCCCGCGCCCGCGAAGCCGCGTTGGGCGACGTGCAGGTATCGACCGCCGCCGAGGTCGCGCTGGCCTACATCACGCTGCGCGGCACGCAGGCGCGCCTGGCGATCGCCCGCGACAACCTGGCCGGCCAGCAGGAGACGCTGCAGCTCACGCAGTGGCGCGTGCAGGCGGGACTGCTGTCGTCGCTGGAAGGCGAGCAGGCGCGCGCTGCGGCCGAGCAGACGCGTGCGCAGTTGCCGGCCTTGCAAAGCAGCATCGAACAGACCGCGCATGCGCTGGCGGTATTGACGGGCCGGCCACCGGCGGCCTTGTTGGCGCAGTTGTCCGAAGCCCGGCCTGTGCCGCAGCCCGTGGGTGATCTGGTCCTCTCGATCCCCGCCGAGACGCTGCGCCAGCGGCCCGATGTGCGCGCCGCCGAACACCAGGTGACGGCGGCGGTGGCGCGGGTGGCCGAGGCCGATGCCGCGCGCCTGCCGAGCTTTCGCCTCAGCGGCAACCTGGGCCTGAGTGCTCTGACGCTGGGCGCTCTGAGCAGCGGAGCGGCCGTGGCCAGCGGCATCCTGGCCAGTGTTTCGCTGCCATTGTTCGACGGCGGTGCCGCGCGCGCGCAAGTGCTCGCGCAGCAGGCCGCGCTAGCCGGCGCCAACGTGGCCTACCAGGCGGCGGTGTTGACGGCCTTGAAGGATGTCGAAGGCGCCCTGGTGGCACTGCGCGGCGACCGCGAGCGGCTGGTGCGGCTACAGGACGCCGCCGATGCGGCCGCTAACGCCGCGCTGCTGGCCCGCCAGCGCTACAGCAGCGGTCTGGTGGACTTCCAGACCGTGCTCGAAACCCAGCGCACGCAGCGCAACGCGCAGGACAGCGTCATCGCTGCCAGCGCCGACGTCAGCGCCGACCATGTGCGTCTGTACAAGGCGCTCGGTGGCGGCTGGAGCGCCGACAGCGGCCAAGCCATTGCAGCACCGACCGCGAGCCGAACACCCACACCATGAGCCCACCGACCGCCCCGCCCACCAAGGCCCCCGCACCCATGGCCGGTGCGGCCAAGACCGACATCGCCGCGCTGCTCGACGAGCCCGCTGCGCACGCCTGGTACCGCCGCCCCGCGCTGTGGGCCGGCGTCTTACTGCTGGCCCTGGCCG
>JANOKY010000257.1:0-2724 GCA_031419635.1 Burkholderiales bacterium
CTCGCCTACAATCCCCCCCGACGGGCCTCCTCGCATGGGAGCGCGCCCAACCGGGTCAGGTGGGGAACCAAGCAGCCCTAAGCGTTGCAACCAGTGCCGAGATCGGGCTCGTCACCTCCATCGGCCTCGGCTCGATGGGTATCAGGGGCCCTTGAGCTTTTTCACGAAGGCTGCGCCGGTCAGCAGTTCCAGATGTGCCTCGAGCCGGATCACGCGCCCGGTGAGGTCTTCGATGCGGGCCTGCTGCGCCTTCATCGCCTCGGCTTGGCGATTGACCTTGTCTTCGAGCTTGATCATGGCGCTGAGCGCGCCCCAGATCTTGTCGGTCACGCCCATCAGGCGGCCTCGATAGCAGCGCGCCGGGCCCGGCTGGCCTTGGCCTCCATCGCCGCGATGCGCTTGTTGCTGGCTTCGATGAACGCCAACGCATCGTCGATGGCGGTGCCGGCGCGCTCGGCTGCGCCTTTCGCGGCATCGGCCAGTGCACCCAGTTGCGCGTCGCTGTTGCCGGCGTCGTAGGCGAAGGCGCCGCGCCGCATCAACTCCGAGATCGGGATGTCCAGCTTCTTGGCCTTGGCGACGATGGCTTTCTTGTCCTGGGTCGTCGCCTGGACCACGATGCGCTGAATTGCCGTTGCCATGTGAACCCCCTCGGGAGTGTCGATTCGATCGATGGACAGTATATGTACATCACCACCAGCGTCAACCGGCCTGCCGAAACGCCATCACACCCTGGTTGCGCAGCGTGCGCAACAAAGCCAGCTCCTTCTCACCCAATGTGATCCCGCCAGCATGTGCCTGGTCGGCATAGATCAGTGCGAACGGCGCGTTCTTCATCATCAGCGGCAGCAGCAGGAACGAGGGCGCCGCGATGTGCTGAGCGAACCAGGCCGGCAGGCGCTGGGCGATCGCGGGCACGGTGGCGTCCGCAATCAGGGTGTCGGCACCCTTGGCGCAGACGGCGGTGAACAGGTCGGGCGCGCTGCCGGGGGTGTGCTTGAGCGGCACTTTCATTGCGGCTGCCACTTCGGCAGCACGGTCACCGAGGCCGAAACGGCCAGTCAGGGTATCGGTGCGGGCGTCGCGCAGGCAGAACACGATGCGGCGGAAGCCGAGCGCGCGGTACATGGTCTCGAGGATCATGCGCAGCACTTCGTTCAACTTGCAGCCGTCCGCCACCATGTGGTTAGCGATGTCCTGCACGCCGTTGGCCAGCAGTTCGGCGATATTGACCGTCGGCGCGTTGTTGCCACCGGGCGCCGTCGGCGCGGCAGCGTCCAGGGGCGCCAGGTCGGTCGTCTTGAGCGTGAGTGCGGCCAGTGAATCGGGCGCCTCCTCCCTCACCGGCGCGGCCAGCAGGCGACGAGCCCGGGCCTTGGCGCTGAGGTCGATATTCATCGCCTGCGCCAGTTGCGTCAGCCGCTGCTGCGCCTGCTCGGCCGCAGCTTGCAATTGCTTGGGCTCGACACCGAGGGCGCGCTTGTAGCGCTGGGCGATGGCTTCGAGCTTGGCCGCACTGCGCGGGCCGTCTTCCTGCAGCAGCGCATCGGTGACTTCGGCGGCCATGCGGCCGAGCCAGCGCTGTCGCTCGGCGCCGCCCACCGGCTTGGCCGGCGCTTCGCCTTCGGGCACGCGCATCGCGCGCTGCAGCGTCTCGGGCAGGCCCCAGGATTTGGCCACGCCCAGGCCCAGCGCTTCGAAGCCGATGCCGAGCACGCGCTGCGCGGCGCCGGGCTCGCTCGAGGCCCTGATCTGCCGCGCTTCGTCGGGAAAATAGAACTCCACCAACAGGCGGCCGAGGTTTTGGAACATCGCCGAGAGGAAAGTCTCTTCGGCCTCGCGCGCCACCGGCGTCAGCTCGCCCGCCAGCGTGCCGACCATCAAGGCGCGCAGGAACTCTTCCTTCAACTGGGTGGCGTGGCCCTTGTCCTGCATGTGGTCGAGCAGCACCAGCGACAGCGCCATGTTGCGGATGCCGGCAAAGCCAACCAACGCCACCGCGCGCGACACCGTGCTCACCGCGCCGCCGGCCGCGCTGTAATTCGCCGAATTGACCATGCGCAGCAGCTTGTTCGTCAGCGCCACGTCCTTGAGGATTTCGGCCGACAGGTTCTGCAGGTTCTCGTGCTCGGAATTGGCCACGCGCTGGATGCGCACCACCGAGTCCGACAGGGCCGGGAAGTCGCTGCGGTGCTTCATCCGCCGCAGCAGGAAGTCCAGCGTGGCGTTGGCTGCTGCGGCGGCGCTAGCCTGCGGTTCGTCGTTCAGCGTTGCCGCTGCTCCGCCCTGCAGCCACTGCTGCAAAGCCTGGTGCAGCGACGCGGCCGTGGCCCAGCGCGCAGCACCGTCGCGTGCCAAGGCACGCTGCACGATGGCGCGCAAGGCGTCGTTGACCGGCTCACCGTTGGCCAGCGCGGCCGGCAGCAGCAGGTCTTCGCGCTGCACGCGCTCGAGCGCGCGCATCGGGTCGGGGTCTTTGAGCAGGCGCTGGCCGCTGAGCATCTCGGCCAGCATCACGCCGGCGGCGAACAGGTCCATCGCCGGCCGCGGCGCCGCACCGCGCGCAGCCTCGGGGCTGATGTAGCCGGGGGTGCCGCAGATCGTGCCGGCATCGTCGCTGCCATCGTCGGGGATGCGCGCGGCGATGCCGAAGTCCATCACCCGCGCGCGGCCGTCGGCATCGATCAGGATATTGGACGGCTTGAGATCGCGGTGGACGATGCC
>JANOKY010000258.1:0-1843 GCA_031419635.1 Burkholderiales bacterium
GGCGCTGACCGATACGCTGCTGCTGACGGTGGCCAAGCGCGCCGTGATCGGCGAGATCGAGCGCGACTGCCGCTTTGCACTGCGCATGCTGGCCGGCATCTCGCGCCGCCTGCACGGCCTGGTGCACGACGTCGAGGCCTACGCCCTGCACACGGGGATGCAGCGCGTGATCGGTTACCTGCTGCGCGACCAGCAGGCCGAAGACTGCGTCAGTGGCGACGTGATCACCGTCTCGCTGCCGGTCAGCAAGGCCACGATCGCTTCGCGCCTGTCACTGACGCCGGAGTACTTCTCGCGCGTATTGCACGAACTGGAAGCTGCGGGCTTGATCGACGTCGACAAACGCGACATCCACATCCTCGATGCCAAGCGGCTGGCAATCTACCAGCCGGGTTGAGCGACATGTGCCGCGGCATGTGCCGCGCCGTGGTCGGCGATGGCCGCGGCGGCAGGCGTGGGAGGCTTGGCTCGACCTGCACGACATCGACTCGATCGCCGACATCACATCAATGTCCGCCGAGTTCGACGCGCTCGACGCGTTCGATCATCGCCAACATCGTCGCCACCGTGATCGAGCCGAGGGTGGCGATGGTGGTCTGATCGACTTCGGCCAACACCTGCCCGAGTGCGCGGTCGGCGGCCGTCGCGGCCACGGCCGGCGACGGCGCGGCCGTATCGAGGTCTTCGAACAGGCGCATCACGTCGAGCAGCGTCAACCGGCGCGGATTGGCGGCAAAGCGGTAGCCACCGCCGACGCCGCGAACCGATTCGACGATGCCCGCGCGGGCCAGCTCCGACAACACTTTCGCCAAGTGGTGCACCGACTCGCCATACTTTTGCGCCACCTCGACCGCGGGCACATGCTCTGTAGGGCGGGCTGCGAACTCGAGCACGCTGTAAAGGGCCAGCAGGGTGTTTTTCTGCAGCTTCATCGCCCTAAGCACCCACCCGGGCCTGCGGGCCGATCTCGAGCTCGAGCGGGAGCAGTCGGCCCGCGCGCAGGCCCTGGCTGCGGAAGAACGACAGAATCAACGGGTTGTCGCTGGCCAGCATCGTGCGCAAGGTGCGCACGCCCACGCCCTCGAAGCGCGCGCGCACGCCCGCCAGCAGTTGCGAGCCGACGCCCTTCTGGCGCGAGCGCGGATCGACGTCGATGGCGAACACCCAGCCGCAAGGCGGGGAGCCGAACTCCCAGTCGCGCACCTCGCCGATCACGAAACCGAGCACCCGGCTGCCCGACACGGCCACCAGAAAGTGGCGCAAGCCCTGGCCGGCCACGCCGTAGCGGCGGTACACGCGCTGCCAGTAGTCGGCCTTGTGCAGGCCGGTGACCGTGGCGTCGAGTGCGATCACCTCGGGCAGATCGGCCCGGCGCACCGCGCGCACCCGCAACCCGGCATCGGCCTGCTGCCGGCGTGTGCCGCGTGCCGGTGGCGCCGCGGCGGAACTGGCCCTGGGTTTCGCACCCCGCATCGCGACTCCAAAAAGACGATCTAGATCAAGTCTAAAGCCGCATTCCAGTACCAGAATGACTTTAGAGGCCGCATTCTAGGGCGGCCTCAGGCGCGGCACGCTGCGATCGCGGTGCCGCCGGAGCAAGGCACGCACGTTGCCCAACCAGGAGACACGCATGAGCCTCTTCCACTTTGCCCGCCGTCTCGCGCAGCGCCTGCTGCCCCTGGCGCTGCCCTTGGCGCTGCATGCCCCGGCGCTGGCCCAGGAGCCGATTCGCATCGGCAGCTTCCTCTCGGTCACCGGGCCGGCCTCCTTCCTCGGCGATCCGGAATTGAAGACGCTGGAGATGGTCGTCGAGAAAATCAACGCCGACGGCGGCGTGCTCGGG
>JANOKY010000259.1:0-2674 GCA_031419635.1 Burkholderiales bacterium
TCGCGAGCAGGCCGCGTGTTTCAATGAAATCAAGCACTTACAGCGGCTTAGGGGAAAACCGGATGGCGCTTATCCGGTCGATTTCCGATGTTGCGCCGCACCGTTTCAGATGGGGATAAGTTGGTCTGAGCGCTCACTTACCTGCCGCGCCTGCCAGGCGCAGTGCGCGCGAATGGCGGTGCACTTCATCGACCAGCGCGGCAACGGCATCGGGCGGCGTGAGCTGGTGGATGCCGTGGCCGAGGTTGAAGATGTGCCCGTCGTGGCTGCCTTTCGCGTCGTTCGAGCGTTGTGGCGCGCCAAAGCGGTCGAGCACGCGGCGGGCCTCGGCCCGCACTGCCGCTTCGCCGCCGAACAACACCATCGGGTCGAGGTTGCCTTGCAGCGCCACCCGATCGCCGACGAGGGCGCGCGCGCGTGCCAGGTCCACGGTCCAGTCGACGCCGACGACATCGGCGCCACTGGCGGCAATCTCGCCCAGCCAGGGCCCGCCGCCCTTGGTGAAGACGATGGCGGGCACGCTGCGGTCGAGCCGGTCGAGCACGCGCTGGGTGTAGGCCAGGCTGAAGGCCTGGAAGGCGCCGTCGGCGAGCACGCCACCCCAACTGTCGAAGACCATCACCGCCTGTGCACCGGCGGCGATCTGGGCATTGAGGTAGGCCGCCACCGCCTCGGCGTTGATAGCCAGGATGCGGTGCATCAGGTCGGGCCGGGCGTAGAGCATCGACTTGACCAGGCGGTAGTCGTCGCTGCCCGCGCCTTCGACCATGTAGCAAGCCAGCGTCCAGGGGCTGCCGGAAAAACCGATCAGCGGCACCCGGCCGGCCAGGGCCTTTCGGATCGACGTCACGGCATCGAAAACATAGCGCAGCTTGTCCATGTCGGGCACGGCGAGTGCGGCCACCGCCGCCTCGTCGCGCACCGGCGTGGCGAAGCGCGGCCCCTCGCCTTGCGCGAACGACAGGCCCAGGCCCATCGCATCGGGCACGGTCAGGATGTCGGAAAACAGGATCGCCGCGTCGAGCGGGTAGCGCTCCAGCGGCTGCAGCGTGACTTCGGTGGCGAAATCGGGATTCGTCGCCAGGCCCATGAAACTGCCGGCCCGGGCCCGCGTGGCCAGGTACTCGGGCAGGTAGCGGCCGGCCTGGCGCATCAGCCAGACGGGGGTGTGGGCCGTGGGCTGGCGCCGGCAGGCGCGCAGGAAGCTGTCGTTGATGAGCGGTGCGAACATGGCCGTGATCATAGGGTGCGGCCTCCTATGCCTCAGGCCTGCGCCGGGCCGCTCCCAAGCCTGTCCTGAGCCTTGTCGAAGGGCGGCCTGGGCTCCCCTCGGGGGACGCGAGCGCAGCGAGCTTGGGGCTGTCATGATTCCGCCCCATGTCAAGCAAACCCATCGTCCTGATCGTCGAAGACGAACCCGGCATTGCCGACACGCTGCAGTACGCGCTGCGCACCGAAGGCTTCGAGCCGCTGTGGTGCGCCACCGGCGAGGCCGCGCTGGCGCGGGTGCACGAGGCCGCGCTGGTGATCCTGGACCTGGGCCTGCCCGACATCAGCGGCTTCGAGCTGTTCAAGCGCCTGCGCGCCTTGCATGAAGACCTGCCGGTCCTGTTCCTGACCGCGCGCAGCGACGAGATCGACCGCGTGGTCGGTTTGGAGCTCGGTGCCGACGACTACATCACCAAACCGTTCTCACCGCGTGAGCTGGTGGCGCGCGTGCGCACGGTATTGCGGCGCACAGCCGTCAAGGCCGCGCCGCCACTGCCCGCCGCAGCGACGCCGCTGCATTGCGACGAAGGCAAGCGCCAGATCCGCTATTACGGCCAGGGGCTCGACCTCTCGCGCTACGAATACGGCCTGCTGAAGACGCTGCTGTCGCGGCCCGGCTTCGTCTTCACTCGCGAGCGCCTGCTCGACCTGGTGTGGGACGATTCGAGCGAAAGCCTGGACCGCACCGTCGATGCGCATGTGAAAACCCTGCGCGCCAAGTTGAAGGCGGTGGCGCCCGAGCTGGAGCCGATCCGCACCCACCGCGGCGTGGGCTACGCGCTGGCCGAAGACCTGCCTGCGGTGCGTGCCGGGGCATGACGAAAAGAAACCGCGTCTTCGCCGCGATCCTGCTGGCCTACGCCATCGGCGTGGCGCTGCTGATGTGGCGCCTGCTGGCCGATATCGACCCGCGCTACCGCGAGTCGACCGAAGAGTCGCTGGTGGAGGTCGCCTACCTGATCGCGGCCCAGCTCGAGCAGCGCTCGCCTGTTGAGGGTCAACTCGACACCGGCCCGCTCGACCCGCTGTTTCGCGATCTCTATGCCCGCGAGATCGACGCCGAGATCTTCGGCTTTCGCAAAACGCGGATCGAGCTGCGCGTGACCGTCGTCGATGCGCAGGGCAAGGTGCTGTTCGACTCCCTGCGCCGCGCCCTCGGCGCCGATTACTCGCAGTGGCGCGACATCCACCTGGCGCTGTCGGGCCGCTACGGCGCGCGCACCACGCCCGATGTGCAGGACGACGCGCGCAGTGCGGTGATGTACGTGGCCGTGCCGGTGAAGCAAACCGGCGGGCGCATCGTCGGCGCCGTCAGCGTCGGCAAGCCGGTGCAGAGCTTCGGCCAGTTCATCGAGGCCGCGCGGCAAAAGACGCTGCTCGTCGGCGCCACCTCGGTGCTGGCCGT
>JANOKY010000260.1:0-1668 GCA_031419635.1 Burkholderiales bacterium
CTCGATCGTGTTCAGGTCTTCGCGCGCCGGCATGGTGCGCAGCGTGTAGGCCTCGCCGACCATGTTCGGCAGCGTGGCGTTGAGCGGGCGCACGTCCTGGATGAACTGGCGCGACAGGCCGCGCTTGAACAGGGCAGTGCACAGCGTGGCGCTGCTCACGCCCATCAGTTTCTGTTTCGTGGTCGGGTTCATGGCGATGCTCAGTAGATCACCGGCTCGGGCACCGGCGCGCCGAAGCTGGTTTCGAGGAAATCGAAGTCGCAGCCCTCGTTGGCTTGCAGGATGTGGCGCGAGAACAGCCAACCGTAGCCGCGTTCGTAGCGTTTGGGCGGCGCGGTCCACGCCGCTTTGCGGCGCGCCAGTTCTTCGTCGCTGACCTCGAGGTGGATGCGCCGCGCGGGCACGTCCACCGTGATCATGTCGCCGGTTTTCACCAGCGCCAGCGGGCCGCCGATGTAGGCCTCGGGCGCGCAGTGCAGCAGGCAGCCGCCGTAGCTGGTGCCGCTCATGCGCGCGTCGCTCAAGCGCAGCATGTCCGTCACGCCGGCCTTGAGCAGCTTGGTCGGGATCGGCAGCATGCCCCACTCGGGCATGCCGGGGCCGCCCTGCGGGCCGGCGTTGCGCAGCACCAGGATGTGCGCAGCGGTGACCTCGAGAGCGGGGTCGTCAATCGCGGCTTTGAGCGCCGGGTAGTCGTCGAACACCAGCGCCGGGCCGCTGTGTTGCAGCAGGTGCGGCGCGCAGGCGCTGGGCTTGATGACCACGCCGTCGGGCGCCAGGTTGCCGCGCAGCACGGCCAGCGCGCCCTCGGCGTAGATCGGGTTCGTCAGCGGCCGGATCACGTCGTCGTTGTAGACCTCGGCGTCGGCGATGTTCTCGCCGATCGTGCGGCCGTTGACCGTCAGCGCGGTCAACGCGAGGTGCGGCGCGATGCGCTTCATCAGCGCCGGCAGACCACCGGCGTAGTAGAAGTCTTCCATCAGGTAGGTGTCGCCGCTGGGCCGGATGTTGGCGATGACGGGCACGCGGCGGCTGGCGGCATCGAAGTCGTCCAGGCTCACGGCGCATCCGGCGCGGCGCGACATCGCGACGAGGTGGATGATGGCGTTGGTCGAGCAGCCCATCGCCATCGCCACCGCGATGCCGTTGTCAAAGTTCGCGCGCGTCAGCAGCTTGGCAGGCGTCAGGTCGTCCCAGACCATGGCCACGCTGCGGCGGCCGCATTCGGCGCTCATGCGGATGTGGTTGGCGTCGGCGGCGGGGATCGACGAGGCCCCCGGCAGCGTCAGGCCGATGGCTTCGGCAATGCCCATCATCGTCGCCGCGGTGCCCATCGTCATGCAGGTGCCGTGGCTGCGGGCGATGCCGGCTTCCATCTCCTGCCAGGCCTGATCGGAGAGGCGGCCGGCGCGGCGCTCGTCCCAGTATTTGAAGCTGTCGGAGCCCGAGCCCAGCACCTGGCCTTTCCAGTTGCCGCGCAGCATCGGCCCGGCCGGCAGGTAGATGCACGGCAGGCCGGCCGAGAACGCGCCCATCAGCAGGCCCGGCGTGGTCTTGTCGCAGCCGCCCATCAGCACCGCGCCGTCGATCGGGTGGCTGCGCAGCAGCTCCTCGGTTTCCATCGCCAGGAAGTTGCGGTAGAGCATCGTCGTCGGCTTGACCATCGGC
>JANOKY010000261.1:0-14218 GCA_031419635.1 Burkholderiales bacterium
CGCAGCCACCACCAGGCCTACGCCTACCTGCTGGTGCCCGATATCGAGGGCCTGACGAAGCAGGCGGCACAGCGGCTCGAAGCGATCCAGCAGATGGAGGAGTTGGGCAGCGGCTTCTACCTGGCGATGCACGACCTCGAAATCCGCGGCGCCGGCGAAGTGCTCGGCGAGAACCAGAGCGGCAACATGATGGAAGTCGGCTTCCAGCTCTACAACGACATGCTGGCCGAAGCCGTGCGCTCGCTCAAGGCCGGCCGCGAGCCTGATTTGTTGTCGCCGTTGGCCGCCACCACCGAGATCAACCTGCACGCCCCGGCCCTGCTGCCCGATGCCTACTGCGGCGATGTGCACACGCGGCTGAACCTGTACAAGCGGCTGGCCACGGCTGCCACGCCCGAGCACATCGATACCCTGCTCGAAGAAGTCACCGACCGCTTCGGCAAACTCCCCGCACAAGGCCAGACCCTGTTCGACACCCACCGCCTGCGCGTGCTGGCCAAGCCCTACGGCGTGATCAAGATCGACGCGGCGCCGCGGCTGATGGTGATCGCGTTCCGCCCGAACCCGCCGATCGATGCGCTGCGCATCATCGAGCTGGTGCAGAAGAACCGCCACATCAAGCTGGCCGGCAACGACAAGCTGCGCATCGAGCGCGAGACGCCCGACGCCAAGGATCGTGCGCAGGCCATCCGCGATGTGCTGCGCGCGCTGGGTGCACCCAAGGAATCTGTCACGACATGAGCGCCCCTGAGTTCGCCCCTGGACTGACGTTGCAAGGCTTCACGCCACCGTTGCACCTGGCCGACTTCCGCCTGATCGCGTTCGACATGGACTCGACCCTGATCAACATCGAATGCGTCGACGAGATCGCCGCCGCGGTGGGTCGCAAGGCCGAGGTGGCCGCGATCACCGAAGCGGCGATGCGCGGCGAGATCAGCGACTACAAGGACAGCCTGCGCCGACGCGTGGCGCTGCTCGCTGGTGTGCCCGTCGAGGCTTTGGAGGAGGTCTATCGCGAGCGCCTGCAGCTCAACCCCGGTGCGGAAATCCTGGTGCGTGCCTGCCAGGCGGCCGGTCTGAAGACCCTGCTGGTGTCGGGGGGGTTCACCTACTTCAGCGACCGCGTGCGCGACCGGCTGGGCCTGGACTACACGCGCAGCAATGTGCTCGAAGTTGCCGACGGCGCCTTGACCGGCCGGCTGGTCGACCAGCCCTGGGGTGATATCTGCGACGGCGAGGAAAAGCAACGCATGCTGCTGCAAACCTGCGCCCAGCTTGGCTTGACGCCCGGCCAGGCGATTGTGGTCGGCGACGGCGCCAACGACCTGCCGATGATGGCCATGGCCGGCTTGTCGGTGGCTTATCACGCCAAACCACGGGTGCGCGAGCGGGCCATGGTGGCCATCGATCGAGGCGGACTCGATCGATTGCTCGAAGTCGTGCAACCCGACCCACGCGCCCCCATCTTCTCGGGGTGACCGCGCGCAGCGCAAGCACTAGACTTCGCGCTCACCGATGAAACTCATTGCCCGCGCCCTGGCCTCGGCCCTGCTCCTGCTCGCAGGATCGGCAGCGCATGCGCAAGCGACGGACGCCGGCCCGGCCATCAGCCCGCGCAACAGCCCGGAGGCGATTGCCGAGCTCTGTCACCTGGCCCGCCGCGGCGATGCCGAATCGCAATACAAGCTGGCCTGGATTTATGCGCATGGCCGTGGCCCGGACCGTCACGACGACTGGGCCACCTACCTGTTCACAGCGGCGTCGCTCCAGGGTCACGCCTTTGCGGAGCAGATGCTGCGCGCCGTGACCTGGCCGGTGGCCAATACGCCCACCTGCTTCAAGGTGGCCAGCGCGCTGCCGCCAGCGCCGTCGCGCTTTGCAGCCGCGCCGCCGCACATCGAGCGCATGGTGCTCAAGCTCGCGCCGCAGTACCAGGTTTCGCCGCAGCTCGCGCTGGCGATCATTGCGGTGGAATCGAATTTCGATGTCATCGCGGTCTCGCCGAAAGCCGCCATGGGGCTGATGCAATTGATCCCGCAGACGGCCAAGCGCTTCGGCGTCAGCAACCCCTTCGATGCGCAACAGAACATCAGCGGCGGCCTGGCCTACCTGCGCTGGCTGTTGGCCTACTTCGAGGGCGACGTGGTGCTGGTGGCGGCGGCCTACAACGCCGGCGAAGGGGCGGTGAACCTGCATCGCGGCATCCCGCCCTTCGACGAAACGCGTGAGTACGTGAAACGGGTGATGTCGCGCTTCGGCCACTTCACCCAGCCGTTCGATGCCCGCGTCACACCGCCCTCGCCGCAGATTCGCGTGCTGCGCAAGCAGGGCAAGGGCCGCTGAGCAACTGCCCGCGGCTCAAGCCTCGAGCTGAGCCCAGGCGCGCTCGAGGCGCTTGGCACTCACCGGCTGCGGCGTGCGCAACTCCTGCGCGAACAGGCTGACGCGCAGCTCTTCGAGCAGCCAGCCGAACTCATCGAGACGTGCGTCAGCGGTGCCACGGCGCTCGGCAATGCGGCGCAGCCAGCGCTGCTCGATCGGGCGCAATTCGGCCAGGCGTTGCAAGTCGCGCGCCGGGTCGGCACGCAGTTTGTCCAGGCGCATCACCACTGCGCGCAGGTAGCGCGGCAGGTGGGCCAGCGCGGGCCAGGGCGTGGCCGACAAGAAGCGCTTGCCGACCAGGCGCTGTAGTTGAGCGGCCACGTCGTCGGCCACCTCCTTGGGCGGCTTGCTGTCCTTCAACTTGCGCAGGGCGTTGGCATGCTCTTGCAGCACGGCCGCGGCGGCGCGCGCGACCTCTTGCGCGATCAGCGTCAAGCGGCCGCGGCCGGCTTCAAGGCGGGCCTTGAAAGCCGCAGCGTCGGCGGGCAGCGGATCACCGAGAAAGGCGCGGTCCAGGGCCACCGTGATGATCTGTTCGCGCAGATCCTCCGCGCTGCCCAGCGCCATGTACTGCGTGGCCATGCGCGGCAAATCGGGGATGTTCTTCTCGAGGTATTTAAGCGGCTCCTTGAGTTGAAGTGCAATCAAGCGACGCAGGCCGGCGCGGTGCTTGGCGACGGCCACATCGGGTTCGTCGAAGACCTCGATTTCGACATTTGTGATCTTGTCGATCAGGGCCGGAAACCCGACCAGGGTCTGGCCGGCCTTGCGTAGCTCCATCAGCTCAGGAAGTTCGCCGAAGGTCCAGTCGGTGTAGCGAGTCGTGGCGGCCACCGGGCCCTCATCCCTGCACTCACCCAGAGGCAGGGGGAGTGAATGACCCCCTCTCCCGTTGGGAGAGGGCTGGGGTGAGGGCCCGGCCGCTGCACTCGGCAACTTCAACGCCGCCAATGCCTGAAACGCCGAGCGCGCCTGCGTGCCCAGTTCGGCCTTCAGCGCCGCCAGGTTGCGCCCGCTGCCGAGCTGGCGGCCATGCTCGTCGACGACGCGGAAGCTCATCCACAAATGCGGCGACAGGGTTTCGAGCTTGAAGTCGTTGCGTTGCACCGCGATCTGCGTGCGTTCGCGAACGCCCTTGAGCAGCGCATCAATCAGGGCGCCCTGCGCGAACGGGGCGCTGGCGCAGAACTCGTCGGCATAGTCGGGCAACGGCACCAGCCGCGAGCGCGGCTTCTGGTGCAGGCTCTTGACCAGGGCCAGCACCTTGGCCGCCAGCATGCCTGGCACCAGCCACTCGCAGCGCTCGTCGCTGACCTGGTTCAGCGCATAGATCGGCACGGTCACGGTGAGGCCGTCTTTGTCGTCGCCGGGCTCATGCAGGTAGCTCGCCGCACAGTCGATGCCACCCAGGCGGATCGTCTTCGGGAACGCTGTGGTGGTGATTCCCGCCGCCTCGTGGCGCATCAATTCGTCGCGCGTGAGTTCGAGCAGCTCGGGCTGGCGCTTGGTTTCGTCGCGGTACCAGCGCTCCAAGCTCGCTCCACCGAACACGTCGGCGGGCACCTGCTGGTCGTAGAAGGCGAAAATCAGCTCGTCATCGATCAACACGTCCTGCCGGCGGGCCTTGTGTTCGAGCTCCTGCACCTGGCGGATCAGTTTTTCGTTGTGCGCCAGGAACGGCAGCTTCGTGTCCCAGTCGCCCTGCACCAGGGCCTCGCGGATGAAGATCGCGCGCGCAGCCGGTGCGTCGATGCGGCTGAAATTGACCTTGCGGTTGTTGTAAATCACCAGGCCGTAGAGCGTGGCGCGTTCCAGCGCGACCACCTCGCCGGCCTTCTTCTCCCAATGCGGTTCGAGCAGTTGGGTTTTCAACAGGTGGCCGCCGATGCGCTCGATCCAGGTCGGCTCGATCGCGGCCAGGCCGCGGCCGAACAGGCGCGTGGTTTCGACCAGCTCGGCCGCCATCAACCAGCGGCCGGGCTTCTTCGACAGGTTGGCGCCCGGGTGGCGCCAGAACTTGATGCCGCGCGCGCCGAGGTACCAATCTTCGTCGTCGCGACCCCGACGGCCCCCCACCCCCCGGGGGGGCGGGCCGGCTTGAGGCGGCTCTGCGTCAGCCCGGCAGCCGATATTGCCAAGCAGGCCCGACAGCAGCGCGAGGTGGATCTGCTCGTAGTTGGCCGGCGCAGTGTTCAGGCGCCAGCCATGCTCGGCCACTACGGTGAGCAATTGCGAATGGATGTCGCGCCACTCGCGCACGCGACGCGGCGAGATGAAGTGTTCGCGCAGCCGTTGCTCCTGCTGGCGGTTGGAAAGCTTGTGTTCCTTGTGGTCCGTGCCTTGGGCGCCGTGGCCGCGGCCGCTGTCGATCCAATGCCACAGCTTCAAGGTGCCGCTGAATTCGCTGCGCTCGTCGTCGAAGGGCTTGTGCTTTTCGTCGGCGGCCTGGGCCCGTTCCTGCGGTCGGTCGCGCACATCCTGGCCCGACAGCGCCGCGGCGATCACCAGCACTTCGGTGAGGCACTGCCGCTCGCGAGCTTCGACGATCATGCGGCCGATGCGCGGGTCCAGCGGCAGCCGGGACAGCTCGCGGCCGATCGTCGTCAACTCATTGCCGTCGTCGACCGCACCGAGTTCGCCGAGCAGCGCGTAGCCGTCGACCACGGCCTTCTTCGGCGGTGGCTCGAGGAACGGAAATTCCTCGACCAGGCCCAGGCCGAGGGCCTTCATGCGCAGGATCACGCCGGCCAGCGAGCTGCGCAGGATTTCGGGGTCGGTGAAGCGCGGTCGACCGGCGAAGTCGGCTTCGTCGTACAGGCGGATGCAGATGCCGCCGGCCACGCGGCCGCAGCGCCCGGCGCGCTGGTGCGCCGCGGCCTGGCTGATGGCCTCGACCTGCAACTGCTCGACCTTGTTGCGGTAGCTGTAGCGCTTGACGCGCGCGAAGCCCGCGTCGATGACGTAGCGGATGCCGGGCACCGTGAGCGAAGTTTCGGCGACGTTGGTGGCCAGCACGATGCGCGCTGCGCCTCCGGTCTCGAACACGCGGTCCTGCTCGGCCTGCGACAGGCGCGCGAACAGCGGCAGGATCTCGCTGTCGCGCCGGCGCGGGTCGTGGGCGAGGTGCTTGCGCAGGTGGTCAGTGGCCTCGCGGATCTCGCGCTCGCCGGGCAGGAAGACGAGGATGTCGCCGCCCGCGTTGCCGCGCCACAGCTCGTCGACAGCCTCGGCGATGGCCACGTTGAGGTCGCGCTCCGGCCGTCCGCCGGGCCGCCCCAAGGACGGCGCGCCCCAAGGGCCACGAAGCGGCCCCTGCGGGTCCGTGGGGGCCGGCGACGCAGTCGGCTTGGGGGTCTCACTCCACTCGAACGGCCGCCAGCGCTGCTCGACCGGGAACAGCCGGCCCGAGACCTGGATCACCGGCGCCGGGCCCTGCGCATTGGCGAAGTGCTGGGCGAAGCGATCGGCGTCGATCGTGGCCGAGGTGACGATCACTTTGAGGTCGGGCCGCCGCGGCAAAATCTGCTTCAGGTGCCCGAGCAGGAAGTCGATGTTCAATGAGCGCTCATGGGCCTCGTCGATGATCAGCGTGTCATAGGCACGCAGGAGCGGGTCGCTCTGCGTTTCGGCCAGCAGGAGGCCGTCGGTCATCAGCTTGACCGAGGCGCCCGGCTGCAGCCGATCCTGGAAGCGCACCTTGTAGCCGACCACCGCGCCGAGCGGCGTCTTCAGCTCCTCGGCGATGCGCTTGGCCACGCTCGACGCGGCGATGCGCCGCGGCTGGGTGTGGCCGATCAGCTTGCCGGTGTTCGCGCGCCCGCGCCCGAGGCCGAGCGCGATCTTCGGCAGTTGCGTCGTCTTGCCCGAGCCGGTTTCGCCGCAGACGATGACCACTGGGTGGGCCGCGATGGCCTGTGCAATCTCCTCGCGCCGCGCCGATACGGGCAGCGACTCGGGGAAGGTGATGGGCGGCAGCGGGGTCGCAACGATGTCGGCAGGCACGGGGCGCGGATTATCACGCGCCCCTCGCGGCCTGCCGTTGCGCTCACATGCTGTAGGTGATGACGCTCAGTGCCGCGCCCTGCGGATCCTGGATCACCGCCATGCGGCCGACGCCCTTGACTTCCATCGGCTCCATCAGCACGCTGCCGCCCAGGCTCTTCACCTTGACGAGCAGCTTGTCAACGTCATCGACCGTGACGTAGCAGCCCCAGTGCGATGGCATACCTGCCGGCGCGCCAGGCGGCATGCCCATGATGCCGCCAACCGACGTGTCGCCGACCTTGACGACGTTGTAGGGCCCGGTGCCCATGTCCATCGTCTCGACCTTCCAGCCGAACAGCGTGCGGTAGAACTCGCCGGCCGCCCGGGAGTCGCTGGTCATCAGCTCCGACCAACTGAAGGCACCGTGGGTTTTGTAAGCGTCCATCGCTCGCTCCTTGTTTGCGTGGTGAAGGGGGCAACGATGCTGCCGCGCGGGCCGCCGCGAGTCAATGCCCCGTCTTGCCTGCGGCACAATCCAGGCCGCCATGAGCCTCGTCTTCCCCCACACCTTCGTACCCTGGTTCCGATCCGTGGCACCGTACATCCACGCCTACCGCGGCAAGACCTTCGTCGTCGCGATGGCGGGTGAAGGCATCGCCGCCGGGAAACTGTCGGCCTTCATCCAGGATCTGGCGATCCTGCATGCGATGGGCATCAAGCTGGTGCTGGTGCACGGCTTTCGGCCGCAGGTGAGCGAGCAGCTCAAAGCCAAGGGTCACCCCGAGCGCTTCAGCCATGGCCTGCGCATCACCGACGAAGTGGCTCTCGATTGCGCGCAGGAAGCCGCGGGCCAGTTGCGCTTCGAGATCGAAGCCGCGTTCTCGCAAGGCCTGCCGAACACGCCGATGGCCAACGCCACGCTGCGCGTGATCTCGGGCAACTTCCTGACAGCGCGGCCGGTCGGCATCGTCGACGGCACCGACTTCATGCACAGCGGCGTGGTGCGCAAGGTCGATGCGGTGGCGATCCGGCGGGCCCTCGACACCGGCGCCGTCGTGCTGCTGTCGCCGTTCGGGTTTTCTCCCACCGGCGAGGCCTTCAACCTGACGATGGAAGACGTGGCCACCTCGACCGCGATCGCGCTACAGGCCGACAAGCTGATGTTCATCACCGAAGTGGCCGGTGTGCGCGAGAACAACGACGACACCGGCAGCGACATCGACACCGAACTGACCCTGGCCGATGCCGAGCGCATGCTGGCTGCCCTGCCCGCGCCGACGCAACCGAGTGACGTGGCCTTCTACCTGCGCCACTGCGTGCGGGCCTGCCGCGAAGGCGTCGAGCGCTCGCACATCCTGCCCTTCGGCATCGACGGCGCGCTGCTGCAGGAGGTCTACACCCATGACGGCATCGGCACCATGGTGGTAGACGAAAAGCTCGAGAGCCTGCGCGAGGCCACCAGCGACGATGTCGGCGGCATCCTGCAACTGATCGAACCGTTTGAGCGCGACGGCACCCTAGTGCGGCGCGAGCGCACCGAGATCGAACGCGACATCGCCAACTACACCGTGATCGAGCACGATGGCGTGATCTTCGGCTGCGCCGCGCTCTACCCCTATCCGGAGGCGGCCACCGCCGAGATGGCCGCCCTCACCGTCAGCCCGCAGGTGCAGGGCCAGGGCGATGGCGACCGCATCTTGAAGCGCGTCGAGCAGCGTGCTCGGGGCATGGGCCTGGGCAGCATCTTCGTGTTGACGACGCGCACGATGCATTGGTTCATCAAGCGCGGGTTCCAGCCGGCCGACGCCGACTGGCTGCCCGAGGCGCGCAAGCGCAAGTACAACTGGGATCGGCGCTCACAAGTGCTGGTCAAACACTTCAAATGATCAACCTCAACGGAGCCCGCATATGACCCGCATGGTGCAGTGCATTCACTTGAAAAAAGAAGCCGCGGGCATGGTCTACCCACCGTACCCCGGTGAACTCGGCAAGCGCATCTACGACAACGTCAGCCAGGAAGCCTTCGAGTTGTGGAAGAAGCACCAGACGATGCTGGTCAACGAAAACCGCCTGAACCTCGCCGATGCGCGTGCGCGCCAGTACTTGGCCCGGCAGATGGAACAGTTCTTCTTCGGCGACGGCGGTGACAAACCCGCGGGCTACGTTCCCCCGCCAGTCTGAGCGGCTCACGCAAACGAGAATCATTCTCATTTGGTGTGCTAAGCTTCCGGGCATCCTTTGCCCCTCCCGGAGACTTGCCATGTCACTCGCACGAACCGCCGCAGCCCTCGCCATCGGACTCAGCCTGGCTGCCGCAGCCCTGGCGCAGCAGTCCACACTGAACCTGTACTCTGCACGCCACTACCAGACCGACGAGGCGCTGTACGGCAATTTCACCAAAGCCACCGGGATCAAGATCAACCGCGTCGATGCCGACGACGCAGGCATCCTGGCCCGCCTGAGCACGGAAGGCAGTGCCAGCCCGGCCGACGTGATCCTGCTGGTCGACGCCGCCCGCCTGTGGCGGGCCGAGATCGACGGGCTGTTTCAGCCGGTGAAGAGCAAGACGCTGGAGGCCCGCGTGCCGGCCCAATTGCGCGGCAAGGACAACGGCGAAGGCTCGCATTGGTTTGGTTTGTCCACCCGCGCACGCGTCGTGGTCTACAACAAGGCCATAGTCAAGCGCGACGACGTTGACACCTACGAAGAACTGGCCGAGGCCAAAAACAAGGGCTTGTTGTGCACCCGCTCCGGATCGCATCCGTACAACCTGTCGCTGTTTGGCGCCATGCAGGAACACCTCGGCCCGCAAGCCACGGAAACCTGGCTCAAGGGCTTGGTCACGAATATGGCGCGCGCACCCAAGGGTGGAGATACCGACCAGATTCTCGGTGTCGCCAGCGGCGAATGCGGCATTGCCCTGACCAATACCTATTACCTGGCGCGGTTGATGCGCTCTAACAAGCCGCAAGACAAGGCGGCGATCGACAAGGTCGGCGTGGTGTTTCCGAACCAAGCCAGCTTTGGTACGCATGTGAATATCGCCGGCGCGGCGATCGCGCGCCACGCCAAGAATCGCGCTGCGGCGCTGCAGTTCCTCGAGTACTTGGTCGGTGATCAGGCGCAAATGTATTTTGCCGATGGCAACAATGAATGGCCGGTGGTTGCCGGGTTCAAGCTCAGCAACCCTGCGCTGCAAGCGATGGGTTCATTCAAGCGCGAAACCATCCCGATTTCGGTGGTGGGTATGAACCAGGTCAAGATCCAGCAAATGCTCGACCGCGTGGGTTATAAGTAAGCGGCCGGGCGCCGGTGATATATTTCCGGAATCCTCTGACCTCAAGGATTCCGAACATGGCCAACTTGACCGAACTGATGGCGCAACGCGCCGCACTCGACCAGCAGATCGCACAAACCCAACGCGAAGAACGGCAGCAGGCCATCGCCAAAATCAAAACCCTGATGGCCGAATATGGCCTGTCGGTGGCCGATTTGAGCACCAAGCCGGCAAAGAAGACGGGCTCGGGTACCAAGGTGGCTGCCAAATACCGCAACAAGGCCAGCGGCGAAACCTGGAGTGGCCGTGGTTTGCAACCTCGGTGGCTCAAGGCAGCCTTCGCCGCGGGGAAAAAACTGACCGACTTCGCTGTCTGAGAACATCGGCTCGCAGCCCGGGTCACTCGAAGCACGCTTCGGTGCCCGCCTCTGCAACGATGAACGGCTGCGCGTCGAAGCGTGTTCGCTAGACTCGCCCGATGATTCCGCCAGGGTTTGTTGCCGAGTTGCTCTCGCGCGTCGACATCGTCGATGTCGTCGGCCGCCATGTGCAGCTCAAGAAGGGCGGCGCCAATCTGATGGGCCTGTGCCCGTTCCACGGCGAGAAGTCGCCGAGTTTCTCAGTCAGCCCGAGCAAGCAGTTCTACTACTGTTTTGGTTGCGGCGCGTCGGGCGACGCGATCCGCTTTCTCACCGAGCACACCGGTGCGAGCTTTCGCGATGCGGTGGCCGATCTGGCGCAACAAGTCGGGCTCACGGTGCCCGACGACGCGCGCAGCGACGACGAGCGCCATCAGGCCGCGCAAATCAAGGCCCGCCAGGCCACGCTGGCCGATGTGCTGGCGCGGGCCAGCGAGCATTACCGCAAACAGCTCAAGGCCGACACCCGGGCCATCGACTACCTCAAGCGCCGCGGTCTCACCGGCGAGATCGCCGCTCAATTCGGCATCGGCTATGCCCCCGAAGGCTGGCGCCCGCTGGCCAGCGCCTTTGCGCAGTACGACGACCCGCTGCTGGTCGAGTCGGGCCTGGTGATCGTGCATGGCGATGACGGCGACGCCGAGCAAAAACGCTACGACCGTTTTCGCGACCGGATCATGTTCCCGATCCGCTCGGTGCAGGGCGAAACCATCGGTTTCGGCGGCCGCGTGCTCGACCGCGGCGAACCGAAGTACCTGAACTCGCCCGAGACGCCGCTGTTTGTCAAGGGTCGCGAGCTCTACGGCCTGTTCGAGTCGCGCGCGGGCATGCGCGCCCGCGGCTACGCACTGGTGGTCGAGGGCTACATGGACGTGGTGGCACTGGCCCAATCGGGCTTCGACAACGCGGTGGCCACGCTCGGCACGGCCTGCACCGAAGAGCATGTGCGTAAGCTCTTCCGCTTCACCGATTCGGTGGTCTTCAGCTTTGACGGCGACGCCGCCGGCCAGCGCGCCGCCACCCGTGCGCTCGAAGCCGCGCTGCCGCATGTGAGCGACCTGCGCTCGGTGCGCTTCCTGTTCCTGCCGCCCGAGCACGACCCCGATTCGTTTGTCCGCGCCGAGGGCGCCCAGGCCTTCGAGCGCTTCATTGCCCAGGCGCTGCCGTTGTCCAAGCAGATGGTGGCCGTGGCCCGCGAGGGCTGCGACCTTGGCACCCCGGAGGGTCGGGCCCGGTTCCTGACCCAGGTGCGGCCACTGTGGAGCGCCTTGCCCGAGGGCGCACTCAAGCGCCAGATGCTGACCGAGCTGACCCGCCTGGCCGGCTTGCCCGAGGGTGAGTTGCAAGGCCAATGGACAACGGCACCTGCCGGACCGCCGGGTACGCCCTACCGGCAAGACACCAGCCGCCGGCCTTCGTTGCGCAGCGCCTATGGGGCCACGCGCCGCGCGCCGCGCCGGCCCGAAGACCGCATCGTGCAAGCGCTGTTGATGCAGGCCGCTTGGTGGGACCGGCTGACCGTCGAAGATCATGACCTGCTGCATGCCTTGCCGACACCGCATGGCGAGCTGATCGCCTGGCTCGAGAGTGACCTGATGGAGCATGGCGCGCGGCCCTGGGCGGCCATGCGCGCGGCGCTCGGGGCACACGCGCTACTCCAGGCAACCGTGGCGCAATGGGGCGACGACGGGGACGACAGCGAGGCCGACTTCGGCGATCTGCGCCGCCTGCTCGATGGCCGGCTGTTGGAGCAGCTCAAAGCGCAGCAGCGTGCGCTGGGCGACGCGGTGGCCACCGATCCGGTCGCGCGGGAGACGTTCCAGCGCCTGTTCAAGCGCATGCAGGATTTGACCCAGCGCTTGGGACCGGGCGCTGAAGCTTCGCCTTGACAGTCCCTTTCTTTTGACGCTGGCGCCAGCTTCGACGATAATTGCCGGTTCGTTGTAACGACGGCAAGAGTGACAGCAGCACCTCCGGGCCCCGGCCACCCGCGACACGGGTCCACCCATCGGCCACCCTCACCCGCAAGGACTGCCCCGCGAAATCGTCACCCAGCTTGCCCGCTGGACGCCCTGCCCTGCCCGAATGGCTCAGCCGCTGGCTGTTGCGCTGCCCCCGCTGCGTGACGGACTGCGAATGCTGCCCTGCGGCGCCGGGCGCAATCGTTTGGCACGCTGACAGCACCTGATAACGCCCCGCAAGGATCCGCATGACTGCCAAGAAAACCGCCGCCGCACCTGTCAAACCTGTTGCCAAGCCCGCGGCAAAACCCGCCGCCAAACCCGCAACAGTGCCGGCCAAGCCTGCCGCCAAGCCCCTGCTCAAAATAGCGCCGGCCAAGCCCCTGACCAAGGCGGCCGCCAAGGCCGCCGAGGAATTGAAGAAAAAGGGTGCCAAAGGCAAGGCCGGCCCGCTAGGCAAGAAGGAAGACGTGCGCGACGAAGACTTCGTCGACATCGAGGCCGAGATCGAGGCCGAGGTCGAAGGCGAAGTGGTTGAGGAAGGCGAAGGCAAGGCCAAGGCCAAGCCGCTGCGGATGAAGGTCTCGCGGGCCAAGGAGCGCGCACTGATGCGCGAGTTCGGCCTGGACGAAACCCAGCTCACCGAAGAAGAGGTCGCCAAGCGACGCCATGAGCTGAAGACGCTCATCAAGATGGGCAAGACACGCGGCTTCCTGACGCACCAGGAAATCAACGACCACCTGCCCGAGAAGCTGGTCGACAACGAGATCCTCGAGGCCATCGTATCGATGTTGAACGACATGGGCATCGCGGTGTACGAGCAGGCGCCCGACGCCGCCACCCTGCTGATCGCCGGCGGCTCGACGACGACCGCCACCGAGGAAGAGGCCGAAGAAGCCGCCGAGGCGGCGCTGTCGACGGTCGACTCCGAGTTCGGCCGCACCACCGACCCGGTGCGCATGTACATGCGCGAAATGGGCACCGTGGAGCTGCTGACGCGCGAGGGCGAGATCGAAATCGCCAAGCGCATCGAGGGCGGCTTGCAATACATGATGCAGGCCATCAGCGCCTCGCCGACCACCATCGCCGAGATCCTGGCGGTGGCCGCGAAGATCCGCGCCGGCGAGATGACCATCTCCGAAGCCGTCGACGGCTTCGTGGCCGAAGACGAGGCCGACGACTACGTGGCCGAGGAAGACTTCGACGAGTTCGACGCCGAAGACGACGATGACGGCCAGGGCGGGAGCAAGGCCTTGACCAAGAAGCTCGAAGAGCTGAAGAACGCCGCGCTGCTGAAGTTCGACGCGCTCAGCGGCCACTTCGACCGCATGCGCAAGTCCTACGAGAAGGATGGCTACCAGTCGCCTTCGTACAACCGCTCGCAGATGTCGGTCAGCGCCGAGATCATGAGCATCCGCTTCACGGTCAAGACGATCGAGCGGCTGTGCCACATCCTGCGCTCGCAGGTCGACGATGTGCGCCGCTACGAGCGCGAATTGCGCAAGATCGTGGTCGATAAATGCGGCATGCCGCAAGAGCACTTCATCAAGACCTTCCCGCCGAACTCGATGAACCTGAAATGGGCCGAAAAGGAAATCGCGGCGAACAAGCCGTACAGCACGGTGCTGGCGCGCAACCTGCCCGCGGTGCAGGAGTTGCAGCAAAAACTCACCGACCTGCAATCGCGCGCCGTGGTGCCGATCGAAGACCTGAAGCAGATCAACAAGAAGATGAACGCCGGCGAGAAATCGTCGCGCGACGCGAAGAAGGAAATGATCGAGGCCAACCTCCGCCTGGTGATCTCGATCGCCAAGAAGTACACCAATCGCGGCCTGCAGTTCCTCGACCTGATCCAGGAAGGCAACATCGGCCTGATGAAGGCGGTGGACAAGTTCGAATACCGCCGCGGCTACAAGTTCTCGACCTACGCCACCTGGTGGATCCGCCAGGCGATCACGAGGAGCATCGCCGACCAGTCGCGCACGATTCGCATCCCGGTGCACATGATCGAGACCATCAACAAAATGAACCGCATCTCGCGCCAACACCTGCAAGAGTTCGGCTACGAGCCCGATGCGCCGACCCTGGCCGAGAAGATGGAGATCCCCGAGGACAAGATCCGCAAGATCATGAAGATCGCCAAGGAGCCGATCTCGATGGAGACGCCGATCGGCGACGACGACGATTCGCACCTC
>JANOKY010000262.1:0-8700 GCA_031419635.1 Burkholderiales bacterium
TGTTCAGCGCCGCGAGCACGACAGACGCCGCGATGGCCGACTCGATCCAGCGCGAGGGCAGCGAGACGAAGCCCAGCGTGGCCAAGGACAGCGTGATGGAATGTGCCAGCGTGAAGGCGGTGACGATCTTGAAGACATCGAAAAAGGCCTGGCGGAAGGTCTCGGCGGGCTGCCACTGCTGTCCCTGCCGACCGCGCCACAACAGCACCGCCGGCAGCAGCAGTGAGAGCAGGAACAGGATGTGGTCGAAGCCGATCCAGATGTGCCAGACACCTTCGCGCGCGTAGGCGATGAACTGGGCCCAGCGGCTCACCGCCTTCAGCTCGAAGCTCTGCGTCGGCGCCTGCGGGCCGAGCACCGCGGTGCGCGTTTGCCCCAGGGCCTGCAGGTTGAGCAGGCCGCGGTGCTGCGGGTCGAGGTCGGCGAACAGGGTGTAGTCGATCGCCAGTTGCGCGGGCGTCTTGGCGCAACGGATGGCCAGCGGCAGCACGGTGTAGGCGCCGTCGGTGTGGTCGTCGATCTGCTGCGCGCCGGGCTCGATGCTGCAGGCCGCGCCGTCACTTCGGATCGCCAGCCGCGCCAGCGCATAGGCCGCGATCTCGGCATGCTTGGCGCGCACTTCGCCCCAGGTGATCTCGCCGTTGCCGTCGGCGTCCAGGCCGATCGCGAAGTCGAGGTCGCGCAGGGCGATGTCCCATTGGCCGGTGACCTTGTCGTTGCTGACGCTGATGGCCAGATAGCTGTCCGACGGCTTGTGCGCCTGTGCCGGTGTGAGCCAGGCCAGGGCCAGGCCGAGTGCAACGACGAGCCGCCTCATTTCGCCGCCCCCAGCTTGGCGGACAGCGAGCGCAGCACCACGCTCTCGACCCGGTTGGATTCCAACCAGTCGAGCACCGGCTTGGCGGCCTCGTCCTGGCGCGCGGCAATCGCCGCTTCGAGCAGGATGCGCGCATCGGCCGCCTCGCGCTGCACCGCGTAGTTGCTGCGTGCCAGCGTCAAGGCGCGCGGCGCATCGCCTTGCAGTTCGAGCACGAAGCGGGCTTCTTCCTTCTCATGCGTGCGGTCGCCGCGGGCACGTGCGGCGTCGAAGCGCGCCGCCAGGTCGCGCCGCCAGCCGTCGGCGCGCGGGTCGTTGGCGGCCTTGGCGGCCCGTGCCAGGCGCAGCAGCAGCACGTCGGCGCGGGTGCCGTCTTTCAGCAGCGTCAGCACCTCGCCGGCGCGGCCGTTGTCGAGCAGGAAATCGGCGTAGGCGGCTTGCAGGTAGACATCGGCCACGCCCAGCGCCAGCGCGTCCTTGAAGGCGCGCTCGGCCACCGCGATCGAGCCGCGCCGCTCGGCGATCTCGGCCAGCCGCGTCAGGGCCCACAGCCGCTCTTCGGGCCCGGCGTCGTTGGCTGACTTCAGCGCCACCGCCAGCGTGATCGCGGCCGGCCCGGCACTGCCGGTCAACGAATCGATGGTCGCGCGGCAGCCGGCCGCCAGCAGCGGCGTGGTCAGCGGTGCCAGACCCTTGCAGCCGCGCGCGGCTTGTGCATAGTCAGCGCGTACCAGGTGGATCGCGGCCAACCAAGCCCAGGCTTCGGCATTCGCCGGCTCCGCGAGCACGGCGGCGTCGAGGTCGGTCAGGGCCTCGCTGAACTGGTGGCCGTACTGGCGCAGCACCGCGCGCTGCACGCGCACCGCCACTGGCGGCGCGGGCTCGGCCCACCACGGCGCCAGCGCGGCCTGGGCATAGCCCACGTAGCGCGGGTCGCCTTCGGCCGCGGCCTCTTCGACATAGCGCCGCGCCAGCCGCACGGCGAGGTCCACATCCCGCGGGTTGGCGCGCCAGGCCGCGCGCAGCGCCTGTAGATCGCGCACGCGCGGGTCGGCGGCGCGGGCGGGCACGCGCTCGACCACCGTGGCGTCGCTGGCCGGCAAGTGCGGTGCGGCCGCGGTGGCGAGCGCCCACGCTGCCAGAACGCCAGCCACGGTGCGGGGCAGGCAGAATGAAGTCGTCAGGGGGAGCATCGGCGGCGGTGGTGTTTGGGCACAGAACCCAGGACTCTACGTGGCCCGGTGGGCGGCGGATGCCTGACCCGGGCAGACCCTGTCGTCCAAACGCAGCAAGCTGCGTTATCTTCCCGCGTCGCGCGGGGCCCCCACGCATCCGGCGGCTGCAATTGCACGTACCAATCCAACCCAAACTGAAAGAGACCGACCCATGAGCAAGCTCCTCACCGCCCTGTTGTTCGCCGCTGCCGCCGTTGCGCTGCCGGCGCATGCCGCTTCGCATGCCGCTGCCGCCCCGGCCGCCAAGGCTGCCAGCGGTGCCATGAAGGACGAGATGAAGAAAGACGCCAAGCCGGTCGCCGCCGCTGCCAGCGCTGCCAGCGCCGCCAAGCCGGCCGCCAGTGGCGCGATGAAGGACGAGAAGAAGAAGTAAGCCCCACCGGCTTGCAACGCGAAGGCAGGGGCACCACCCCTGCCTTCGTCATTTCCAGGCCCCGAATGCCTCCAGCCGAGATTGCGATGACCCTGCGCCAACACCTCGACGACAGCGCGAAATGGGATGCCGAGTACGGCCACAACCTGGCCAGCCACCTGCCGATGGTGCTGGCGGCTCTGGCCAGGCTGGGCGCCGACGACCAGCGGCTGGCCCGCTTTGCCAGCCGCTACGCAGGGCGCCTGCATGCCGCTCCGCCGGCTGAACCCTGGCCGGCCGGCGACGCCTGGCAAAGCCGCTTCGGCGATCCGCGCGCCTGGCCAGCCTACCGCAGCCTGTTCAACGATTGGCTCGACCACGAAGGCGCCCCCGCAGTGCTGGCGCAGGCCCTGCCGCCCTTGCTGCACGGCGTCGGCGCGGCCGCCTTCCACGGCCCGATCCGCGTGGCCTACGCCGTGGCGGCGGGCCATTCGCACGAACTCGCCGACGCGCTGGCCTACTGGGCCTGCCGCTGGTTCAGCCTCGGCCCGGCGCCGGCCGCGGGCCGTGAACGTGACCCGGCGGCGTTGCTCGCGCGCCTGCACCTCGCCCCATCGCGCCGGCCGCTGATCGCCGAGCGCATGGCGCAGGCCGCTGCCCAACCAGCCTTCGGCCGCGAAGTGCGCGGCCTGCACATCGACGCTGGCACCACACTGCAAACCCTGGCCACGCTGGCCGCCCGCCGGTACGCACAGACGCGCAACTTCACAGTGCTGCACCTGGTCACCAGCGCCCACGCGCTACGTGTGTTGCTGCCGTGGCTCGACGCCGACGAGGCGGCCAAAGCCCTCGGCCCCTACTGGCTGGCCTACGCCGCCGGCCATGTGGCGAGCGGCCTGGCCGACGGACCCGCTGACGCGCTGCCGGCGCCGGCACTCGAGGCCTGGCCTGAGATCGTCGCCGCCGCCCTGGCCAGCGACGACGACCACTTCATCAAGCTCGTCGACAGTTGCCTCGAGCAGGAGCGCGCCTATGGGGGTGAGGTCTGGCGCGAGGCCGCGTCGCGTGCGCTGGCGCCGATGGGCTTGGGGCAGGGCGCCGCGAAGCGAGCATGATGTTGCACCGGGCGCTGCCGGCTTGTGCGGCGTCAAGCGGCGCATGGCGCAGCGCGGGATGATCAAGCGAGCCAGGAGTCCGCATGAAATCGAAGGCAAAACTAACCGCCAAGCCGAAGCTGCCACAGCCCGAGGTACCTGCGACCGAAATCGACGACGGCGATGTCAGTGACGACAGCGACGACAGCCAACAGCGCATCGTCGCCCGGCCCGACGGCTACCACTGGCTGTCGTCCGACGGCCGGCGCGAGTTCGGGCCCTTCGAGGCTTTCGACGAGGCCCTGGCCGACCTGCAGGCCACCGACGAAGGGGACGTGGCGCGGCCAGGCGGTGCGCTGCTCGACGCCGAGCGCGACATCGGCATCGCCGACTGGATCGACCCCGACACCGGCGAGCCGGCCGAGGGCCAGTCCACACCGCACCTGCAGGACGAGTGAGGCGCTAACGAAGCGTCAGGCGGCGCGGCGTGCCGCCACCGTCCCACTGCCACAACGCACCATCGGCGCTGCGTGCGATCGTGGCGCTGTCGCCCGCGGCCACGGCGGTGACGTGATCGCGCAGCTTGGCCGGGGTGATGGCGAAGCCGTCGCCCCAGGCCCACAGGCTGGCATCCGTGCGGATCGCCAGCGAGTGGCGCGAACCGGTCGCGATCGCCGTCGCCCCTTCGAAGACGCGGCCCCAGCGATCGGCCTTGTCGCCCAGGCCGTGTGACGACAGCGGGCCGTAGCGGTTGCCGCCCGTGCCCATCACCACGCCGTCGCGGCGCAGGTGGATCGCGTGGCCGGTGTGCGCAGCCACCGCGATGACATCGTGCGCGGTGGCCACGAAGCCGGGCGTGGCGCTGAGCTTGCCGTCGCCGTACTGGCCGCGGTGCGCCAGGCCGTGCACCCACAGGTGGCCGTCGCGGGTGATGTAGTAATCGGCGCTGTCGCCGATGCAGGCCTCGATCACGTCCTCAGCCACGCGCCGCGGTGGGGCAGCGGTGCCGCTGCCGTGCCACAGCACCGCCGCGCGGTCGATCGCGAACCAGCCTGATGCGCCGGCGGCAAAGCGCACCACGCCGCGCATCAGCGTCGCTGCGGCCTCGGGCGAATCGGTCCAGCGGATCAAACTGCCGTCGACCAGCAGCGCCAGGAAGGCGTCCTGGTCCACGCCGACCTGCACCACACCGGCACGCAGGCGCTGCGGCTCGCCGCGCCCGACCCAGCCATGCGCCACGTCGCCTTGCAGCGCCATGTGGCGCTCGTAGTAGGAGGCCAGTTGCGCGTTCGAGCTGTCGGCGATGGCGGGGGCTGTTGGCATCAGGACGGCCAGGCAGGCCAGTGTGGCAGAGCGGCGGCGCAGCAGCATGACACGCATTGTGGCCACCGTTCACTGTCGCCCTGGTCGGGCTGGACAAGCCGCAACACGCTTGCACGTAAGATTTCGGCCATGACCAGCGAAACCAACGAAACCAGCGAAACCAACATCGACGCGATCAAGGAGCCCCGCCTGTGGCGCGACAACGGCTGGACCGCGCGCGTGGTCAAGAACAACGACGACGAGGGCTGGGCGGTGGAGATGATCAAGCAGGGTCAGCCCGAGCCTGCATTGATCGGCCCGTGGACGATGGGCCGCGACAAGAAGAATCCCAAGCCGCTGGACACGGCCGCGTTCAACACCCTGGTGAAAACCGCCGCCGAAGTCGTGCGCCGGCACGAGCAGCACCTGCACGCGGTGATGCACAAGGAGGTGCGGGTGATGGCCGCGGCCGGGGTCATCCGCGTCACGCTCGACATCGTGGCCGACGAAGACGACCCGCATGCGCTGCTGGCGGCACATGACGCCGATGGCACTCAACTCGCGCAGTGGCGTGTCGCCGCCGCCTTCAAGCTCAACGCCACCAGCGCCGCCGCCTGGATCGACGCCGATTACCGCAAGCCGGGTTGATTTACCCCCTCGCCCCATTGGGGAGAGGGCCGAGGAGAGGGGCCGCGCCCGCCGCCTCAACCTCCATCATCGTCAACCACAGCCGCAAGTCGAACTCGAGCTGGTGGTACGCCGGCTCCATGTGCATGCACAGCGCATAGAACGCCTTGTCGTGTTCGCGCTGCTTGAGGTGCGCCAGTTCATGCACCACGATCACCTTCAGGAATGGCGCCGGCGCCTGCTTGAACAGGCTGGCGATGCGGATTTCGCGCTTGGCCTTCAACTGGGTGCCCTGCACGCGCGACACCGTGGTGTGCGTGCCCAGTGCGTTGCGAAGGATGTGCAGCTTGTTGTCATAGGCCACCTTGGCCAGCGGCGGCGCGCTGCGCAGGTGCTCGCGCTTGAGCGCGCCCACATAGTCGACCAGCGCGCGGTCGCTGCGCACGTCGTGGCCTTCGGGGTAGCGCTGGCGCAGCGTTGGGCCCAGCCGGCCGGCGTCGATCAAGCCCTGCACCTGGGCCAGCAACGGCGGCGCGTAGCCGGCGAGGTAGTTCGTCACGGGCGTGCGAAGACCAACAGCAGGTTGCTGGCCGGCATCGCCACGCGCTCGCGAAAGTGCAGGTCCACCGCCTCGGCCTCTTGCGCCACGGCGGCCAGCGTGCGCAGGCCCCAGGCCGGGTTGCGCGCGCGCAGGTCGGCATCGAAGGCTTCGTTGCTCGGCGCGGTGGTTTCGCCGTCAACGATGTACGGGCCGTAAAGCAGCAGCAGGCCCCGAAGCGACAGGTGCCGCGCGGCGCCCTGCATCAGCGCGGGCGTGGTGGCCCAGGGCGAGATGTGCAGCAGGTTGGCGCAGAACATCGCGTCGATTTTCGCCGGCACGCCTGGCCACGGCGTGGCCAGCACATCGAGGTGCAAGGGTGGCGGCACGTTGGCGATGCCCTCGCACCAGGCGCCGATCGAGGCCATCGAACGCGCATCGCCATCGCTCGGCTGCCAGCGCCAACCAGGCAGCGCGGCGGCGAAATGCGCGGCATGCTGGCCCGTGCCGGCGGCGATCTCGAGCATCGTGCCTTGCGCCGGCAGCAGGCGCAGTAGCTCGATCAGGATCGGCACGCGATTGCGTTCGGCGGCGGGGCTATGTCGGCGCGGGTCGGGGCTCATTCAGCGGGGCTCCGTCAAGGCGCGCTCGATGCGGTGGCGCGCCACCCGCGTCTTCGGCACCGCAAAGTCGAACCAGGTGCGCACATCGGCTTCGAGCCCGATGCCGTGCATGTAGTTGTACAGCGCCTTCTTCAAGCCCACGCCGAGCGCGTCGTGGTCGGTGCCCGTCGGGTCGGTGAAGCCGATGTCGTTCTTGGCAAAGCTCACCGGCGGCAAGGCTTGCAGCGTCACGCCGTAGGCCGCCGGGTCTTTGCCGACGGGCGAGTGCACGGTGCAGGCGAAGCGGTGCCAGAAGCCCGACTGGATGCAGCCGGTGGCGAACAACTGGCGCACGTATTCGAGCGCGTCGACCGTGTCCTGCACGGTCTGGGTCGGGAATCCGTACATCAGGTAGGCGTGGACGAGGATGCCGGCGTCGGAGAAGCCGCGCGTGACGCGCGCCACCTGGTCCACCGACACCCCTTTCTTCATCAGCGTGAGCAGGCGGTCTGAGGCCACTTCCAGGCCGCCGGAGATGGCGATGCAGCCGCTGTCGGCGAGCTGCTGGCAGAGCTGCGGCGTGAACGATTTTTCAAAGCGGATATTGCCCCACCAAGAGATCGACCGCTGTCGCTTTTGCAACTCCGCGGCCAGCGCCTTGAGCGATTTGGGCGGCGCGGCCTCGTCGACGAAATGAAAACCGGTCTGCCCCGTTTCAGTGACGATGGCTTCGATGCGATCGACCAGGGTCTCGGCGGTTGCCGCGTCGTAGCGCGCGATGTAGTCCAGGCTCACGTCGCAGAAGCTGCACTTCTTCCAGTAGCAGCCATGGGCCACGGTGAGCTTGTTCCAGCGGCCGTCGGACCATAGCCGGTGCATGGGGTTGAGCAGGTCCAGCAGCGACAGGTACTGGTCCAGCGGCAGGCCGTCCCAGGTGGGCGTGCCGGCTTCGTCGAAGGGCAGCTCGGGCTCGACAAAGTTGATATAGCGCACGGCCCCTGCGCTGCGCAGGTAGGTGCGCACCAGCCGGGTCTGTGAGCGCTTGCCGGCCAGGTGTTCGAGCAGGGCCAGCAACGGCCGCTCGCCGGCATCGAGGGTGACGAAATCGAAGTGGTCGAACACGCGCGGCTCGGTCAGTTCACGCAACTCGGTGTTGACGAAGCCGCCGCCGAGCACGGTGACGATCGATGTGTCCTGCGCCTTGATCGCCTGCGCGATGCGAAAGGCCGCATACACCGCGCCGGGGAAGGGCACCGACACCAGCACGATGGTTGGCCGGTGGCGTTCGATCGCCGCCAGTGTCAGTTCGCGCAGTTCGCAGTCCACCAGGTTCAGCGGCGCCGCCAGCGCCTGGGCCAACGGGTCGAAGGTCGGCTGGCTTTGCGCCAGGCTCTCGGCGTAGCGCACGAATTCGAAGCGTGCATCGACGGCGTCGCGCAGCACATCGGCAATGTCGTTGAGGTACAGCGTGGCCAGGTGGCGCGCGCGGTCTTGCACCCCGAGCGCGCCGAAGGCCCAGGCCATCGGGTCGCCGCCGTCGTCGTCCACATAAACGTCGAGTGACGCGAAGCGCGGGCCTTCGGGCAGGAAGTGGCGGGTGCAGATGCGGTGCGCGAGGGTGGCGTCGCGCCCTTGCAGGAAGGCCACCGTCGGGCCGATGGTGCTCCGGTAGGCATCGAAGCGCTCGGCGAAGGCGGCCGCCAGCGGGCTGCGCTGGCGCAGCGGCTGCGCGTTGATGTGATCGTGCACGGCGCTCAGGCCGTTGGCCGACAGCAGCCGCAAGGCCAGGGCCAGCGCCAGGTCTTCCTGCACCGCCGCGATGCCGCGCGAGCGCAGAAAACCCGTCAGGTACGCGGTGGAAGGGTACGGCGTGTTGAGTTGCGTCATCGGCGCGATGACCGACAGCACGCGCACGGTGGCAGCGGTCATCGAGGCTGGTCTTCGTGGTCGCGAATCACTGCCGCGGCCTGCCGCTCAGGCCGTCATCTGCATCCGCTGCAGCCGCGCGGACTCTTCGTCGCGGGCGTCGTCGATCTCGCGCATCACCTGGCGCAGGTCCACCGCGCCCGCCTTGTGCTCGTAGCGGCCGGTCAGTGGCGTGTCGGGCAGCAGCAGGCCGCGCTCGAACAGGGC
>JANOKY010000263.1:0-18366 GCA_031419635.1 Burkholderiales bacterium
CTCGAAGACCACCGGCACGTTGGCGCTGCGCACGGGCTCGACCGTCACCGGTGCCGGCGGCGGGCCGCCGGCACCGGGCCCGCCTTGCGCGTCGGTGCGGCTGCAGCCGGCCAGGCTCAGCGCCAACAAGGTCGCTGCGGCCGCAGCAAGGCCGTACGACCAATGCGGATGAGTGCACGACACGAGGGGGTTCGCCGGCATGTGAAAGGCTCTCCTGGGTTCACTGGGTTTTTGCCAAGCGGCCTGCGCTGGGTGGGCGCGCGGTGGGCAAGCGCGGCACCATATCCGATTGCCGCGAACGACGCAGGGCTGGGGGCTGCGCACTGAAGACGACGTGCGAGCCTCGGTGCGATCGACTTGCATTCGCGGGATTGACACGCACGCCGCCGAAAAAAGTGAGCGTCGGCAAGGCCGTGACCGGGGCTCGCGGCCCTGTGAACTTTGGTAAAGCCGCGCACAGCCCGGGTCTGCCCTGTCGGCGTTCGCGGTCAGGCCGCGTTGCACGGCCGGGGGGGCTGCGCCTCGGTGCTTTGCCAGCCCCTGTACGCGGCTCCTGGTCCCACGACACGTATTGCGCATCACCCCTTCTCGGCTCTCCAGCATGCAACTCCGCACCGATGCGGGCGCGCACCGCGCCCACCGCCGTGGGCGGGCCAGCGGCATGCCGGCGCTGTGGGAGTGGGCGGCGGTGCTGGCCGCGATTGCCGTGCTGATGCCGGCGTTCGCCCGCGTGGCCGAACTCGGCGCCGGTCGCGACCAACGCTTTGCCGAACCTGGTGTGCGCGTCACAGGCCTGCCCGACCCCAGCTTGCCGGCGGTTTGCGCGGCCTACGCCACGCGCGCCGAAGACCTGGTGCGTGAGCGCCTTTGCGCTGGCTTCGGCTCGGCAGTTGCCGTGGCGCCCGTGGCCGACAAGCTGCCCGCGGTGCTCGAGCAGGCCGTGCTGCGCGCCGGCCGGGCCCTGCTCGCGCCGCTGCGCGTGGCCCAGGAGCGCCTGGACGCGCTGCGCTCGCAACAGCGCGAGGGCAGTGGCGATGTGCGCGAGATGGCCTTCGCTGTCGCGGCGATCGAGGCCGAGATCCAGCCCTACGTCGACCGATTTCAATTGACGGCGGATGACGCCGCCGGCCCGGCGCCGTTGGCCTGCGCACTGCGCTGGGCCGAGGCCGCGCTGGCCCAGCCCGCCGCGTCGGCGGCTGCCCGCACCACGCAGGCGATGGCCCAGGCCAATGCCGTGCTGCTGCTGGCTGCGGCCATTGACGGGCGCGCTGCCACGGCCAGCGTCGCGGCCGCGGCATTGCTGCCGCAGGCCGATCCGACGCCCGGCCCGGCCTGCGCGGGCGGCGCCGTGGCTGCGCTGTCGGCCAGCGCGGCGCTGATGGGTGATGCGCGGCAGTCGCTGCTCAATGCGCGCAAGAACGAAGCCATGCGCGCCTTGCTGCCCGCGGCCGGCGGCCAATGGGCGGCTGCCATGCTGCTGGGCTTCGGCTTGCTGTTGTGGAGCCGGCGCCCGGGCCGGCCCGCATACGGCGTGGCCGCCGCGTTGGCACTGTGGGCGCTCGCCGCCTGGGTCGCCCGCGTGCCCTGGCCGTTCGCGGCCCACCGCGGCTTCGAGCCGGCGCGGCTGGAGCACTGGGGCCAGGCGCTGGCCAGCGCACCGGCCGACTTCGTGCTGGCCCTGGCCGTGGCCGCCGCGCTGCTGCTGCTGTGGGCCCTCGCTCGGCCGCGCGAGCAAGCCGCCGTGGGCCCCGCCCAGGCCCTGAGTTCGCGCATCGGCTACCCGGGCCTGGTGCTGGCCACTGGGCTGGGGGCTTTGCTGCTGCTCGAACTGTCGGCCAACGGGCACCCGGTCAACCGCTACCTGGCGCTCTACCACCAGGGCCACCTGTGGCTGGGCATGTTGCTGTTCTCGGTGTTGCTGTTCCTGCGCCAGCCGCTGTCGCGCGGGCTGGGCTGGACGCTGTCGATCGCCGGTGAAGCGGCGCGCGGCACGGCGCGCCGGCTCGGGCCCGTCGGCGCCGCTGCGGCCGGCCTGCTGCTGACGCTGGCCGCCCTGATCGGGTTCGGGCTGTCGCTGGCCAACCTGCGCCAGCTCACTTCGGAGCTGGGGCGGGTGTGGCTGATCGTCGGCGCGGCCTGGTTCTTCTTCCTGCGCGCCGGGCCGCTGGCCGAACGCCTGGCGCGCGCGGGCCCGGCCGCGGTGTCGGTCGTGCGCTACCTCGGGCCGCTGCTGTTCGTCGTTGCGGTGCTGATCGCCGCGATGCTCGTCACGCGCGACATGGGGCCGCTGTTGATCGCCGGCTACGCCAGCGGGGCCTTCCTCGCCGCCTCGGTGGCGATGTGGTGGCACCTGCGCAGCGGATACAGCGTGGGGCCGCTCGTGCTGGCGACCCTGCTGTTCGCGGCCTGGATCGGCGCCGTCACACTGGCCTTGTTCCAACTCGGCAGTGTCGACAGCGTGACCGCCACCCGCCTGGAAAGCGTGGCCGCACCGTTCGCCTCGACCAACGACCAGACCGCGCTGGTGGCCTGGTTCCAGCGGGCGGCGCCGGCCGAAGGCTTCGGCATCGGCGCCGTGCCCTGGTGCGGTTTCGCGCCAGCGGGCGGCTGCAGCGGCGTGCCGGCGCAGATCCACAGCGACTACACCTTCACCGCCATCATTGGCGTGTTCGGCGCGCTGGCAGCCTGGGCCGCGGCCCTGGGCTGCGCGGTGTGGCTGCACCGGCTGATCCGCCACCATGGCAGGGTGACCCGCGGCGAGCCGCGCCTGATCGCCAACGCCGGCCAGATCAGCAGCGACGGCCAGGCGCTGCTGAGCTGGATCGGCGTGGCCTGGGTCGTGCTCACACTGTGCCAGCTCGCGGTGACGGTGGCCGGCAACCTGGCGCTGCTGCCGCTGACGGGCGTGACCTTTCCCTTCGTCAGCTTCGGCATGACGTCGTTGCTGGTCAACCTGGCGTTCCTGGCGCTGTGCCTGAATGTCGACCTGCCGGCGATGAGCCGCGCGCACATCGGCGACGTTGCGGCAGGGGGCCGCGATGGCTGACCGGCGCGCCCGTTCGCTGCTCGATTTCGCGATCGCGGCCAGCCTGGCCGTCGTGCCGATCATGCTCGGCATCGTGTTGCTGGTGGCGGGGGTGTGGCCGACTGAGCCCGGTGCGGTGTCGTGGCGTGGCCCCGCCGAGCGCTACCTCAGCGTGCGCCATGTCGCGGCGCTGAAGACTTTCGAGGCCGCCATCGTCGAGCGTGCGGCGCCATGGCCGGTGCCGGCCACGGCGCTGCAAGTGCTCGAGGGCCTGCCCGCATGTCGGCGCGAATGGAGCGCAGCCTGGCGCGCCAGCGACTGGCTGCCGCGCGTGGCTGGGATCGGCTCGGCAGCGCCTTCGCAGGCCGAGCACATCGCGGCGCAATTGGCCGCGTTCGACGCCGCGCTGCTGCGCTTTGGCACGCGCGCGAATGCCCGCGTCAGCCAGCCGGTCGGCTTCGATGCGGCGCGCTGGTTCGCTGCGGCCGGCAAGAGCCTGGGCATGCCGATCGAAGCCGCCGAATATCCGGGCCAGCACTTCCAGGTCCGCTGTAGCGATCTGGCCGCCGCGCTGGCCGCGCTGCTGCAGGCCGATGCCCGCATGCTCGACACGCTGGCCTGGCGCGGCACCGAGGGTTCCCTGGTGCTGGCACGCTGGCGGCCGGATCAATGGGTGGAGATTGCGCCGCACCATGTGATGCGGCGCAACCCCTGGAACGGCGTCGCCGGCTGCATTTATCTGGGCCGCCAAGAGGGCCGTGACGAGCGCATGGCACCGAGCCATTTTGTCGCCGGCCCGCGCAGCGTACAGCGCCGCCTGTGCAGCCGGCTCACGGTCGCTGGCGTCAGCCGTGCCGCCAGCGCGGTCGAGTCCGGGGCAACGCTGTCCGAGCTGAGTGCCCTGGTCGGCGAACCGGGCCTGGCCGATGCGTTCGACGACACGCGCTGGATGGTGCCGCCCTCGCTGCACACGCTGCTACAGCCGCTCGAGTCGCTGCGCCAACCCACGGGCGCGCTGTACCGCCTCTACACCGATGCCGATGCGGCACCGATCAAGGTCGCGGCCGGCCGCCGCCCGGGGCCCAACCACATCGTGCTCGACGGCAGCGCCGTCGATATGGGCTTGTCGATCGACCTGACCATCGACCCGGCCTTGCAGGCCCTGGCCCAGCGCACGGCGGCCTGCTACACCGGCCGCCACGAGATTTGCCGCGGCCTGGGCTTGCGCCGCAACGACGACAAGGAGCAGCCGATCGGCCACCAGTTGCTCGAAGGCGCGATGGTGCGGATGGCGGCGGTGGCGGTGATCGATGTCGCCAGCGGCCGCATCGAGGCCCTGGCCGGGGCCCTGTCGCGCTGCGCCCGCCAGGAGGTCGACGGGCCGGGGCGCGACGCGAGCTGCGACACGCGCCTGCCGTACCCGGTGCAGTACCGGCCCGACGCGCTGCTCAACCCCGCCGTGTTCCACGACGCGATGCCGGCGTCGACGATCAAGCCGATCATGGCCGCGGCGTTCCTCTCCGACCCCGAGGTCGGCGCCCGCTGGCTGGCGGCCGAGCGCGCGGCGATGCAACGCGACACTGCACCGGCGCGCGACAGCCTGCGCAGCCAATTGCTGCGCTCCGACTCGGCGCGCTTTCTCGACCGCATGTTCTGCCTCGACAAAGGCTTTGCGCGCTGCGACCGGCCATGGGCCGTGCAGGCGGCAGCGGCGAGCTTCGGCTGGAACGCTGCCTGTGCTGCCAACAGCGCCGACAGCGCTGCCGAAGCGCGCGGCAACTGCGGCAAGCACGACCTGCTGTTCGGCCGCCCGCTCGACGCCCTGCTGGCGTCGGCCCTGGCATCGACACGGCCGCCCGCGATGGCCGTCGCCTACGGCCGCCTGATGAGTGAACCGCGTGGCGCCAGGCTCGGCGCCGCGATGCACCTGCGGCCGCGCGCGATGCTCGATCCGGCGGTGGTGCGGCGCTGCGCCGCCGGCGCCGATGGTCAGCGCCTGAGCGACGACGACTGGGCAAAGTGCCGCGGCGGCGCGGTGGTCGACGTGGTCGCCGAAGGCTGGGGCCAGGGCCATGCGCGTGCCAGTGCGCTGGGCATCGCCGGCATGATGGCCACGCTGGCAGCGGCCGCCAACGGCCAGCCCGAGCTGCACCGGCCGCACCTGGTCGAGTCGGTGCATGGCGCGGGCCCTGTGGCCCCGCCACCGCTCACCGCCGCCCTGGCGCATTGGCGTGAAGGTGCGGTGCAGGCCAACGGCGTGGCGCCAGCCGCCGCCGAGGTGATCCTCAGCGGCCTGTCGTACAGCCACCGCATCGGCACCGCACGCACCGCTTGCGAACAGGTCTTCGATGCGCGCCGCTGTCGCGACATCGCCTGGCTGGCCGGCAAGACCGGCACCCCCAGCTTCCCCAACGACGGCCTGTCGCTCGACGAGCTGGCGCGCCTGTGTCCACGCGGGGTCGCGGCGCCGCAGGGAAAGCTGGCCCACTGCAGTTCGCTGCGGCCCTACAAGTGGTACGTGGCCGCCTACCGCAGCGACGCCGCGGGCAGCGGGCCGTGGACCAAGGTCATCGCCGTGCTGACCGAGCGCAACTGGCTGCAGCGCAATGGCCAGGTGCATGGGGCCGGCGACCACGGCCCGAACCCGTCGGCCGAAATCGCGCTGCAGATCACCGGACACCAGCTCGGCCTGCTGGCGGGAGGCGCGCCGTGAAGCAGAACGAGCGCTTGCCCGCGCCGCTGGTGTGGACCTTCGACGGTCCCTTCGAGCGTTGCCTGGCCGATCTCGAAGACACGCTGCGGCGGGCCATCGTGATGGTCGGCGGCGTGTCGCGGGTGGCGCTGCTGATCGACCTGTCGCTGCCGGCCTTGAAGCGGCGCGTCGAGGCCGGCGATGCGCTGCAGCCGGCCTGGGGCCGCTTTCTCGAACGCATCGAGCGCTATGGCCTGCCGGCCTCGCCGCGCGTTCGCCCCCGGCGCGAAGCCGGGCCGCTGGCGACGCTGGTGATCGGCTATCGAAACTGACGCAACGCAAAGGAACGATCATGTCCGTCAAGTCGTGGGTCCTCGACCGCGTCCACCGCATCAACGGCCTGGTCGCGCGCGGCGATTTGCCGCCGCGCGAGCCGGCACATGACGGCCCGCAACCCGCAGCGCCGCGCAGCGGCAATGGCCCGCCGGGGCCGGCACCGGGGCCCAGCCACGCCGCCGACGCGGCGCTGTCCCATGCCGCGCACCTGGGCGCCTACGCCGCCCTGGTCGGGGCGATTCGCGACGAACTCGAACACTTCGTCGCCAGCCACGTTCGGCTGCACCTGGCGATCGCCGAGCATGACCGTTTCCTGCTTACCTCGATCAGCGTGCGCTGCCGCGACGCTGGCCCGCCGCGCCAGTTGCTGAAGGAATTCATGCGCGAGTTCAAGCCCGAACAGGTCAAGCGCTACCTGGCGCGCGAAGTCATCGCCGCACTGCCGAATGCCGCGGCCATCGAGCTGACGCAATTCGCCGGACTGGTCGACGCCGACACCGCGGCTGAAGGGCCTGACGACAGCGGCGAATACCGCGAACTGCTGGAGGCCTTGCGCAGCACGCCGGCCGCCGCCACGCTGCGGCCCTACGAAGTGAGCATCGTCGGCCGCTGGGCCGAGCTCGATGCCGCGCGGCCCGCGGCGTCGGCGCCCGTGCATGCACACGCTGCAAGCCGGGTGGCTGCTGCACCGTTGACGCCGATGGCCGGCCAGCGCTGCGAGTTCGACCTCGAAGACGCCGATGGCCGGCGCCGCGTGGTCCTGCCGGCGGTGGTGCCGGGGCGGCGCTACGTTGTCGGCAAGGGCGAGGCTTGCGATATCCGCGTCAACGCCACCTACGCCAGCCGCCGGCATGCCGAGCTCTGGCTCGACGACGGCGCCTGGTGGGTGGCCGACGCCGGCTCGACCAATGGCATCCGCGTCGAATCGGCCGGCGGCGCGCTCGATCCCGGCTGTTCCGTCACCCTGGCCGGCGAACAGCCGCTGGCGCTGCTGCAAGGGGCGCGCATCGTGCTGTCGGCGCGCGCCGAAGGGCCGGCCCACGAGTACCCCTGGCTGGCGCTGCGCCCGCCCGCCACGGCGGCGGCGCGCATCACGCCGATCGCAGCGGCGACGCTCGCCGCGCCGAAGACGCCGCTGACGGCGATCCTCGCGGCCCGGCCGGCCGACTTCGCGCTCACGCTGACCGCGGTGCTGAGCAGCGGCGTGCGCCGGCTCGAGTTGCGCGCGGACGCGTTGCCGGTGAGTGTGGGCCGCTCGCGCAACCAGACCCTGGTGGTCGACCGCCAGCACGAAGGCGTGTCAGGCCACCACCTGGACATCACCGAGCTCGACGAGTCCGGGGTGCAAGTTGCCGTCCACGGCGACAACGGCGTGCTGGTCGACGGCGTACGGCATGGCCCCGGCACACGCTTTCGTTGGCTGGCGGCTCAGACATTGGTGCTCGGCGCCTCGGCCCACGATCACCCGACCTGCCGGCTGACGCTGGTGCGCCAGCGGCAGGAATAGCATGAAGCCCACTTCGTACCTGGCCGCTGCTTGCGGCCCTTTGCGATCATTGAGTCCCGCTGAGTTGACAGTGGCGCGGCAACGAGGCACCCGGGCAGGGCCCAGCGCGCAGGTGAGGCGGTCTTCGCTTCGCTGCGACTGCCCTGTGCTGCTCGGACCCCTGAGCTTGTCGAAGGGACCGATCGTCCTGAGCCTGTCGAAGGAGGCCCCGTTGCGTAACTCCCGCCGTTCGCTGCGCTCACTGTGGTCGAACACACGCAACGAGTATGAGCACGAAGCGCGCTGCGCGCGCGGGCCCCGAACCCTGCGCTGCTCGGCGCCTCACATGCGCGCCGTGCCTTGCCCGGGTGCCTCGTTGCGGAACCAGCGGTGGTGTGCGTGGCGTCGCATGCCCGCGCCCCGGCGCTTTGCTCGCGCCGATGCAAACATGCAAAAGCGGACTTTCGCAAACAGCCGCAATGGGCCGAGAGCCGACCACCGCGGCGTGCGCAAGCGCTTCATGGGCCGCTGGTGGTGCATGGCGCCATGGAGCCACTGAGATGGCTGCAGGCAACCTGATCACGCCGCTCGAACCCGGCATCCCGTCGCGCTTGCAGCGTGCGGCGGCGCAGGCGACCGTCGTGGCCCGACAGTCGGTCCACCGCAATGCGTTTCGGCGCCTCGACGCCGCCGTCGCGTCGTCGTGCGGCAGCCAGCACGAAAGCAATGAAGACGCCCACAGCGCACTCGATTGCGCGGGACAGCTCTTTGTCGTCGCCGATGGCGTGGGCGGTGGCGCGATGGCGCAACTGGCCAGTGGCGAGTTGGTGGCGCACCTGCATGCGGCGTTTGAAGCCGCGACGCCCGATGCCGAGCGCGTGAGCCGCGCGATGCTCTACGCCGACCGCGCGATCGCCCGGCGCATCGCGCAAGTGACCGCCGCTCCCGGCGCCGCGACGGTGGCGCTGTGCGCCCCGGTGAATCGCATGGCGTCGCAGTGGCTGGTCGCCTGGGTCGGCGATTGCCGTGTCTACCGGCTGGCACTGCGCGGCGTGCAGGAGATCGAGTTGCTGAGCCGCGACGACACCTTCCGTCACCTCGGCGAGCAGCCGCCGGCAGGCGGCTCGCTCGACGATCCGGCGCGGATGGTCGGCAATGGCGCGACCCTGGGTGCCAACGTCGCGCTGCACGACCTGGCCAGCGGCGACCTGCTGGTGCTGTGCAGTGATGGCGTGCACAAGCACCTCGACGGCCCCGCGTGGCGCCGCGTGCTGACCCAGCCCGCGAGCCTCGTGCAGCGTTGCCAGGATCTGATCGGCGTGGCTCGGGTCAACGGCAGCGCCGACGACGCCACCGTGCTGCTGCTGCAGCGCAGCGCCTTCAGCCTGCCGCGTCCGCACTGGATGCAACGCGGCAGCAGCCCCGCAGACACTTCGAGGAACCTCCGATGACACCCGCCGACATCGACCGCGTGTTTGGCCGCGGCCGCCTGCGCATGGTCACCGGCGAGCATGTCGAAGTCTTTCGCGAAGCTTCGCTGCCCGGCGAGCGGCGGCGCTATACCAAGCGCTTCCTGGCCACCGCGGCGGGCGACTTCCGCCACTGGACCGAGCGCGAATGGCGCATCCTGGCGCGCCTGGTCGGCCACGGCATCGGGCCGGTGCCCGATGTGGTGCAGTTCGATCGCGGCGCCCCCGACCGCCCGGCGCTGGTGCAGACCTACGACGCCGGCATCACCGTCGACCATTGGGCCACGCTGCTGCCGGTGCAGCGCGACGGCGCCTTGCTGCGCCATGTGTTCGAAGACTGCGCGCATTGGTGGGCGCTCGCCCGCCACTGCCTGATCGCCCTCGACGCGATCCACGAACTGCAGCTCGTGCACCTTGACCTCAAGGCCGACAACGTCTGCATCCCGTTCGGCCCGGCCGATTTCGAGCCGCAGGCGCCGGGCCAGTTGCTGAGCCCGCGCTTCGAGCAGATTGCGCTGATCGACTTCGCCTTCTCGCTCGTCTCCGGTGAAAGCCTGACGCGCGCACTGCCGATCGCACGCCAGACTGATTACGACTACCAGTCGCCGCGCCTGCTGCAAGCGCTCGACGCCGGCAGCCGCGGCGACCTGATGCCCACGCGCCAGCTCGACTGGCGTTGCGACGTCTTCAGCCTGGCCGCGATGCTGCGCCGCTACCTGCCCGATCCCGAAGGGCCGCTCGGCGGCACCTGGACTGGTGCGCGTCAAGCGCAGGCACGCGCGCTGGTGCGGCGTTTGTTGGAAGCCCACGATGGCGAGCGGCCGGCACAGCGGCCGCATGCTGAGTTGATCGCGCTGACCACGCACGCCCTGGCCGACGCCGAGCTGGCCGATTCGTTGGCGCGCGGCTGGACGCTGGCGATCGGCAGCGAGGTGGCGGGTGATGCCTCGCCGACGCCGATAACGCGGATTGCCTTGCCGGTTAGCGCCGATGTCCTGAGCCACCCGCCGGCGATCGCCCGGCTCGACCAGGCCGAGCAGGGCCGTGCGCGAGCGCGCCGTTGGGCGTGGGGCGCGGCAGCGGTCTCGATGGCCGCCATCGGCGCCCCGCTGCTGTACGACGCGTGGTGGGCACCGCGCGAGCGCGCCGCCGCCGCGGGCCGGCCGGCCATGCCGGCCGCGCTGACGAGCGCGCCGACGACCGCGCCGACGCAAGTGCTGGCGCGCGCGCCCACGCTGTCGCCCGACGTGGCACCGACCCGCGCGCGCGACTCCATCGTGGCGGAGACTGCGGCGCCCACGGCTGCGCAGCAAGCGGCGTCGGCCACCGCAGTGGCCGCGCCCGTGCTTGCACCCGCACCCGTACCCGCGGCCGCACCCTTGGCGCTGCCTGTGGCCGCGGCAGAACCTGCGCCCGAGCCTGTGGCTGCGCCGGTACCTCTGCTGGCGCCTGCGCCTGCCGTCGCGCCTGTACCGGTCAAGCCGCCGAACCGCATCGCCGTACGCGCGCCGCGCGCTGTCGCCACTGCGTCCAAAGTCAAGGCTGCGGCGACGGCATCCGCAGCCCGTGCACGGGCCCGCCCCGCCGCACGCCCGATCACCACCGCCGCGGCAACCCTGTCGGAGCGTGAGCGCGCCCTGGCCTGGCTGACGCAGCGCGGCCCGGCGCCTCGATCCGCCGCGCAACCCAGGCTGAGTGCGTGGGCTGAGGTTGCACTGGCACCGGCGCCTGCCGCAGCGACACCGGCGCCCGTGGCCAGCGCAGCGGTGCCGGTTGCTGCGCCCGCGCCGGCACGCGCTGCCCTGGCGCCGCCGCCGCCCGCGCCCAAGGACTTTGCCGTGCGCGCCAGCGAGCTGATGGCGACCGATCTGCCGCGCCTCGCGCAACGCGCCGAACGCCAGGTGCAGCGGGTGATGAATGTCGCGGAGCAGCCCGACTACGCCTGGCAGGACGACGACATCCGGCGCGCGGCCAGCGCCCTGCGCGACAGCCTGGAGCTGCCGTTGCCGGCAGCGCAGGGGGCGGCCGACGAAGCCCGGCAGTTGCATGACGCGGCGCGGGTGGCGTTCTGGCGCCGCGGCACTGCGCGCGAGGCGTTCGATCTCCAATCAAGGGCGTTTGGCGCCAACCCGCTCGATGCCGAGGTCGTCGGCAGCCTGGCCTTCCTGGCGCTCAAGCAGAGCCCGCCACGGGCCGAGGCGGCGCGCCAACTGGCGCTGTACGCGCTCGGCTTGCAGGATGCCCAGCACCCGGGCGGGCGCATCGAAGACTGGACCACGCTGGCCATCGCCAGCGCACTGGCGGGCCGCGACCGCGACGCCCGCAATGCCTGGTTCGTGAGCCTGGCCCTGGCGCCGCAGCCTGAACGCCAATGCCGGGCTGCCCTCAATGCCTACGCCCTGCATGGCGAGAGGCTGCGCGCGCCGGTCGAAGCGATGCTGTTCCGCGCTCATGCTTCGGGCCGTGCGGAGGGCTCGGCGCTTTGCGAATGGCCGCCACATTGGATGGCGACCGGCAGGGCGCGTTGACGCAGCGCTCGCCGCAAATCGCGCCGCGCGGCGCACTCGCAAAGCCGCGGACAATCTCCGCACATGGAACCTCTCTCGACGCTCAGCCAGGGCGCCCCGGCCTCGGTGCTCTTGCTCGCTGCGATGGTTGTCGCCAGCCTGCTGGCCTTGTACGCCGCGCCGCATGTCCTCGATCGCCACCTGTTCCGCCCCTACTGGTTCTGGCCGCGCCAGCAGTTCGCCACGCTGCTCACCAGCGCCTTCCTGCACGCCGACCTGCCGCACCTGCTGTTCAACGCCTTCACCTTCTGGGCCTTCGCGTTCTCGCTCGAGCGGCAGATCGGCAGCGGGCGGTTCCTCGCGCTGTATGCCTTCGGCATTGCGGTCAGCAGCGCCGGCACCTGGTTGATGCACCGCCGCGACCCGGGCTACCAGACGCTGGGCGCATCCGGCGCGATCCTGGCGGTGTTGTTCGCAGCGATCGTCTACACGCCCTCGCAGTCGATCTACATCCTGCCGATCCCCATCCCGATCCCGGCGCCGCTGTTCGCGGTGGCCTACCTGGCCTACAGCGTCTGGGCCTCGCGCCAGGCCCGCGGGCGCATCAACCACGACGCGCACCTGGGCGGCGCAGTGGCCGGCATCGTCTTCGTGCTGCTATTCGACTCGCCCGCCCTCGGGCGAGCCTGGCAGCAGGTGTTCGGCGCAGCGTGATGCGCAAGCCCGCCGGCGGCGGCCTGGTCTATTCCACCGAGGGCGGACGCATGTGCCCGGCCTGCCGCCGGCCGCTGGCGGCCTGCACCTGCGGCACCCGGGCCGCGCTCATCGACAACGGCGACGGCATCGTTCGCGTCAGCCGCGAAACCAAGGGCCGCGGCGGCAAGGCGGTGACGCTGGTGCGTGGCCTGGCCCTGGACGCCGATGCCCTCGCGGCCTTGGGCAAGCGCCTGCGCACCGCCTGCGGCGCCGGCGGCACCGCGAAAGGCGGTGTGCTCGAAGTGCAGGGCGACCACGCCGAGCGCGTCGTCAAGTGGCTCCAGGCCGAAGGCTGGACCGTCAAGCGCGCGGGTGGGTGAAGCTGGGCGGCCGTGCGCTGATCGGTCGGGCTGGGGCAGCGCACGCGGATAGTTCGCTATGCTGCATTCATGTCGAGTGCATTCGCCTCCATCGATGTCGCTGCGCGGCGAGAGATGCTGCGTCTGGCGCTGCACAACGCCTCCCGCAGCGTGCCCCTGCAGTTGGCGGCGGTGGCGGTGCTGGTGGGCATGGGCTACTTTGCCGGCCGCTACCTCGAGGCGGCGGTCACGGCCGCACTCGGCGTGAGTGTGGGCGTCTGGCGCGCTTTCATCGCCCGCCGTTTCAGTGACACCGCGGTGCTGGCCGAGGGCGACCTGCGGCGCGTGACGCGGCAGCTCGAGGGCAACGCGGCGCTGGCGGGCCTGATGTGGGTGGTCAGCTCGCTGGGCATCTACGCGCACCTCGAGGGCGTGGCCGCCACCGCCTACGTGGTCTTCGCCTGCGGCTCGATTTCGATCGCCGCCTTCTTCATGTCGCTGGCCGGGCGTTCCTTCCTCTGGCTGGCGGTGCCGGTGCTGGGCAGTGTCTTCGTGGCCACCTTGTTCAGCGACACGCTGCACTCGACCCTGTTGGCCGTGCTCATCGCGTTCTACGGCGTGACCCTGCTGCGCGCCTCGCGCGAGTTCACCGACACGGCGGTGCGTGCGGTGCGGCACGGCCTGGAGGCCGATGCCGCCAATGTGTCGCTGCAACAGGCGAAGGAGGCTGCCGAAGCGGCCAACCTGGCCAAGTCGCAGTTCCTGGCCACGATGAGCCATGAGATCCGCACGCCGATGAACGGCGTGATGGGCTCGCTGGAACTGTTGCGGCGTTCGCCGCTCGACCCTGACCAGCGCAAGCTGGTGCGCACCGCATCGTCGTCGGGTGGCTCGCTGATGGCGATCCTGAACGACGTGCTGGATCACTCCAAGATCGAGGCCGGCAAGCTCAGCCTGGCGTATTCGCCCTTGTCGCTGCATGCGATGGCGCAATCGGTGGTGGCGCTGTTCCGCGGCAATGCCGAGGCCAAGGGCCTGGCGCTGACGCTCGAGATCGAGCCCGAGGTCGAGGAGTGGGTCATCGGCGACGCCCAGCGCCTGAAGCAGGTGCTGCTCAACCTGGTGGGCAATGCGATCAAGTTCACCGAGCGCGGCGAGGTCGCGCTGCGCCTCAGCCCAAGGGCCGCGAAGGAGGGCTATGTTGGCGTGCTGTTTGAAATCCGCGATACCGGCATCGGCATCGCCGCCGAGGCCATCCCCGACATGTTCCAGCCCTTCCACCAGGTCGACGGCTCGCGCACCCGGCGGCGTGGCGGCACCGGGCTGGGCCTGGCCATCAGCCAGCGCATCGTCGAGGCGATGGGCGGGCGCATCGAGGTCACGAGCCACCCCGGCTCGGGCACGAGGTTTGTCTTCGCGCTGTCGCTCGAGCGTGACGAGGCGCCGGTGCATGCCGTGCAGGCCGATTCGATTACCGGGGCGCTGGACGCGATCCCAGGGCTGATGGGCGTGGTGCTGGTGGTCGAGGACAACGACGTCAACCGCATGATTGCCTGCCAGATGCTGAGCTCGCTGGGGCTGAGCTACGTCGAAGCCAACGATGGCCGCGAAGCCCTCGTAAAGCTGGAAGCGCAGCCCGTCGATCTGGTGCTGATGGATTGCCAGATGCCAGTGATGGACGGCTACACCGCCACACAGGCGATTCGCCTGCGCGAAGCCAAGCTCGGCCTGCCGCGGCTGCCGGTGTTGGCGCTGACCGCGAATGCGTTTGGTGAGGATGCGCTGCGCACGCAGGCCGCCGGCATGGACGCCCACCTGTCCAAGCCCTATACCCGCGAACAGTTGCGCGCGATGCTCAAGGCCTGGCTCTGACGCCGCGGCGGTCAGCCGCGGCTCAGCCCAGTGCCGACCACTCCGTGATGCCGGTGCGCTCTTCGCCCCACGCGGTGTCGAGTTCGAGGCGCTTGATTTCGGCCACGGCGCCGTCGGCGGTGGCGTCGCCGGCCTTGCGCACCTGGGCGCGGGCCAGGCGCTCCATCAGGCGCAGGTCGCGGTCGGTGAGCGTCAGCGCCGTATCGGTCCATTGCTCGACCACGGCCAGCAGCATCTCGTAGGTGATCGGTGCGGCCAGGCGCCGTGCTTCGAGGGCCGCCAGCGTGCCGCGCAGCCGGGGGTTGACGTTGCCCAGCACGCTGTCGATCGCCAACTCGCCTTCGCCGTCCTCCACCACCAGGTCGACCAGTTTGTAGCGGTGCAACTGCTCGGCGGTGTAGAGCTTGCCCGACAGGATCATTTCGTTGGCGACTGCAAAGCCGGCCTTGCGGATGACGAAGTTCCAGGCCCCCATGCCAGGGAACAGGTTGAACAGCACCTCGGGGAAACCGGCCTGCGCGCTGCGCTCGAAAATGACCTTGTGGAACGGCATCACCGATTCCAGCCCGCCGCCGAGCGTGTCGCCCTGCACCAGCACGGTGGTGTGGACACCGCGGTTGGATGCGTTCTCGAGCCACCAGACCATGTCGATGCAGCGGCGCCCGTACATGCGCAGCGATTCGACGTCGCGGGCCCGGATCAGCAGCACGAACAGCGACAGATCGCCGCCGAAGTTGAAGATGCCGGCGACGTCGGACGTCAGCACCAGGTGGCGCACCAGCCCCGGGTTGGCCGCGATGTCGTCGAGCACGCGCTGCATTTCAGCGATCCCGGCCAGGCTGTAGCACTGGATCGGCTTGACATAAGTGCGCACCCGCAGCGCCGACATTTCGGGGCGCCACTCGAGCCGCAGGTACTTGTACGGCCGGGTCATCAACGCGGCCAGCCGCGCCATCGAGTCGTCATTCATACGGCGGAGAAGACCCGGGTGATGTGGTTGAAGTTGACCAGCGCGGCCTCGGTCACCGCGTCGCGGGCGGCGGGGTCGGCCAGGGTGTTGAGCACCTGGCGCAGCACGACCATGTGCTCGGTGTCCATCGTCGCGTGCGAGCTGATGAAGGACACGCCGTGGTCGCCCTCGAGCAGCAGCGATTCGCGGATCGCCGCCGCGAAGGTGCCGCCGTAAACCGAGGCGATCACTTCCAGCACGTACAGCATGCCGAGCACGGAGCAGGGGTGGCGACGGTCGGCGGCCCAGTGGTTGAAACCGCACAAGGCCAGGGTGTCGATCGACGGCATGTGGGCGGCCGTCGCGGTGGGGCCGACGCCCACCGCTTCGAGGTCGTTCATGACCCACTGCTCGTGGCCCGACTCCTCGTGCATGTGCTCGTACAGGAAGTAGCGCACCTGGCGGAACTGATCGGGCATGCGGCTGGCCGCCGCGGCGCAGACCGGGTTGAAGTGCCAGACCACATGGTAGATCTCGAGCAGCAGCTTGCGGTAGCGCTCCACCGTCATGCCGCGCGCAACGGCGTCGAGCACGACCGGGTGGGTCTCGAACTCGCGGCGCGCTTCATCGGTGCGCGTCACCAGATCAGTGAAAAAAGGCAGCATTGGGGCTTCCCGTCAACCAGGCAAATTGTCTCGGACTTCTGCGGAGTCAGTGCTGCAGTCGAGGGCGCGTATCGGCATCGAGCCCGATGCGGGGCGATGCCGCAGCGATTGTCGGGCCTGGCGTGATGCCTGCGCGCGAAGCGGGTCAACGCGTCTGGATTAGACCGGTCTCACCAACGCACGGCGTTGCCGCCGGGCAACGCGGCAAATGCAGTGCCGGCTGGGCTCAGACGCTGGCGTTGTCCTGGTTTTCGGTGATGGGCTTGCCGTCCTCGCCCAGATCCTTGTTCGGCTTGATGGCCGGGGAGCCTGCGCCGGGGCTGCTGTCGATGTTGTCCTCGACCATGTCGAGGAAGTCGTCGACCTCGTCGGTTGAGTGTTTGGACGGTTCGATGTGGGCCGCTGGCTGCTGCGTCATGGTGGATCCGATCGGTGGTTGACACGGAGCCTCAGTCTTCGCCGATCGCCGCGCCGCGTCTGTCGGTGGGCCAGAGGCGCCAACGTCAGACCTCCCCTACAGGCAGTTGAAGCCGCCTCGCGCAACTGGCGGCGCAGGCCATTGCCCTGCCAGCCCTAGACTCGGCCACGCCTTGATGGAACTGCCAGCCGATGAACGATCTCGCCACGCTGCAATCGCTGGGGCTGGAGTTGCCCAGCCCGGCTTATCTCTTCGGCGCCATCGTCTTCGGCCTCATCGGCTGGGTGGCGTGGCGCCGTGGCCGCAAGCTGGAGCGCCCGCGCACCTTGTGGCTGGGCGTGGCGCTGATGCTCTACCCGTATGCGATCTCGCGCACCTGGCTGCTGTACGTGGTGGGCCTGGCGCTGTGTGCGGGCATTGCGCTCGACCGCACCTGAGGCACCGAACAATCAGGGTTTGACGAACTTGAGCACAAACTCGTCTTTGGGCTGCGGCGGCTCGGGCGTGTTCTTGTCGCGCGGGTCGCCCGGGTTGCGCAGGAAGGCACCTTCTTCGAGCAGCTTGAAGCCGGCGCGCTCGACCTCGGCGCGCAGGAAGGCTTCTTCAATGCGGTGCAGGGTTCCCGACTCGCTGATGCCGGTGCCGGGCCGGCCCGAATGGTCGGCAATGACATAGTGTCCGCCCGCCTTGAGGGCGGCGAAGACGGCGCGGTTCATCGCCGCACGGTCCGCGCCCATGTGGCCGAGGTCGTGGTAGTTGAACATCAGCGTGACCAGATCGAGGCCGCTGGCTGCCACTTCAGCGGGCACCGGGTTCTCGAACGGTTGCACCACCGGCACGATGGTGCCCGCGGTCAGTGCCTGGGCACGGCCGGCCACGCCCAAAGGCGCGGGCCGAGATGCAGCGCCTGCTGACACTGCCGCGGCCACCGGCGCCGCGGCGCCTTCGGGCTGTGCTGGCGCGGGCCGCGGAACACGCGGTGCGTTCTGACCATAGACCTTGCCGCCCGGGCCGATCGCGCGCGCCACCAGTTCGGTGGTGTAGCCGCCGCCCGCACTCAGGTCCAGCGCCACCATGCCGGGGCGGATGCCGATGAAGCCCAGCATCTGCGCCGGCTTGCGCCGCAGGTCGTTGTTGCGGTCGGCAGCGCTGCGCTCGGGGCTGGCAACGATCGCGGCAATTCGTTCGGGCGACAGCAGCGCTGCGGGCGCGCTGCCCCCGGGGCTGGTGCAGGCTGCCAGCGCCAGCAGCGCCAAGCCGCAGAGCGTGGCGGGGATTGACCGCTGACGTTGCTGCCTGCGCATGCCGGCCTAGCTCGCCTGTTGAATGCCGGCGATGGCCCAGGCGCGGCTGTCGTCGCTGGGTTTGACCAGGTGCCAGACCTCGTCGAACGGCGCCGGCTCGGCCCCCGCCGTTTCACGGATCAGGCCCTCGAAGCGCACGCTGACGATCTGCCGCTCGGCCTCTTCGGCGAACTCGAGCACCCGGGCCTCGACCTTGACCACATCGGTTTGTTGCTTGGCCTCGCCGCGGTCGAGCAGATCGATGCGCAGCGACGCGAACAGCTCGGGCGTGGTAAAGGTGCGCAGGTCGTTCAGGTCGGCACTGTCGTTGGCCGCCTGCATGCGGATGAAGATCATCTTGGCCAAACGCTCGAAGGCCTCGCGGTCGAAGCCGGGCGGCAATGCGGGGCTGGCGGGTGCGTCGGGCACAGCCGCGCTGGCAACGCCGGGTACGGGCAGCGGCGGCTGCAGGTTCGAGCCGATCACCGGCGCCAGCGCCACGCGTTGGCTGTCGGTCTGCATGCCCGGGCGTTCATCGACGAAGCGCGGCGGGGCTTGCGCGACTGCGCCGGCGCCTGCACTCGCGCCAGCCATCGCCATCGGCGACGC
>JANOKY010000264.1:0-2600 GCA_031419635.1 Burkholderiales bacterium
CAGGTCGGAGTAGTTGATCGGCGCGATCGGCGCGAAGTCGCGCATCAGCACGAAGGGCTTGGTCGGGATCAGCGATTCGTTGACGGTGTGCGTGTTCGACATCAACAACAGCGTATAGCCGTCGGGCGCAGCCTTGGCCACCGCGTCGGTGCCGATCACCGAGCCGGCCCCCGGCCGGTTGTCGATGACGAAGCTCTGACCCAGGGATTCCTGCAGCCGCTGGGCCAGGAAGCGGCCGAACACGTCGGCCGAGCCGCCGGGGGCGAACGGCACGATGATGCGCACCGGCTTGCTCGGGTAGTCCTGGGCCTGAGCCGCGGCCATCGACGCGGCCAGCAGCGCGCCGGCCAGCAGGCGCCACAAGGAACGGGACAAGGGCTGGGTCATGGCGGTCTCCGCGATCAATTGGTTCTGATTGGTACGCGATGGTACCGCGTCAACCCGGGCCGAGCATGTTGACGCGCACATGCTGCAAGTGCGCCAGGCACAGCGAGCGCGCGCGCTCGGCGTCGCGGTCTTTCAGCGCCGCCACCAATGCGCGGTGCTCCTGCTGGTATTCGATCCGGCGCGCCGACGTGGCGCTGCGGCGCTTGAGCACGCCCCATTCGCCGTTGGCGCGCACCTCGCTCATCAGCCGGAAGACGCTGGCAATGAAGGCGTTGTGCGCAGCCGCGGCAATCGCCTCGTGCAACTGGCCGTCCCAGTGCTCGAAGTCTTCCAGCGTGGTCGCGGCCTCGGCGTTGGCGTTGCATGCGTCCATGCGCGCGAAGTCGGTTGCGGTGGCATTGCCGATCACGGCCTCGATCAGGGCCGGCTCGAGCAGCAGCCGCGCGCTCATCAGGTCGGCCGGGCTGACCGCCTGCGCGGCATTGCGCGGCGCCATGTCGGCCAGCGCCTCGTGCACCTGCTCGGCCACATAGGTGCCGCTGCCGACCATCTGCGTGATCAGTTGCCGGCGCTTGAACTCCAGCAGCACGCGGCGCACCGTGGAGCGGCTGAGCTTGAATTGTTCGCCCAGGGCGCGCTCGGTCGGCAGGCGCTGGCCGGCCCGCCACGTGCGCGAACGCAGTTTGGCGAGGATCGACTCCCTGAGCTTGGCGGCAGCTTCCATGGGCGCAAATGGTAGCATTTGGGCCCACCCACTGGAACCCGCCTCATGCGCCTTGCCACACTCGTCCACCACAGACAACGCCGCGTCGGCCGGCTCAGCAGCGACGGCACCCAGGTCGAGTTGTTCGACATCGACGGCTCGCGCGGTGCGCTGGCCCTGATCGAGCGCGGCGCCGCTGCGCTGCCAGCCATCGACGGCCGCGTTGCGCTGGCCAGTGCGGCGCTGATCGCCCCGCTGCCGCAGCCGCGGCGCAACCTGTGGTGCGTTGGCCGCAACTACCACGCGCATGCCAGGGAGCTGCGCGAAACCGTGTTCAAGGACAACGCCGCCGACCCGCAGGCCACTTCGACAGGCTCAGGACAGGCCTGGCCGATCGTCTTCACCAAGGTGCCCGAAAGCGTGGTCGGGCCGGGCGCGGACGTGCACCTGCCCGGCGCGGCGGTGTCATCGCAGATCGACTACGAGGCCGAACTGACGGTGATCATCGGCCTAGGCGGCAAGAACATCGCCCGCGGCGAGGCGATGGGGCATGTCTACGGCTACACCATCGTCAACGATGTCACCGCACGCGACGTGCAGATGCGCCACGCGCAGTGGGACCTGGGCAAGAGCTTCGACACGTTCTGCCCGATGGGGCCGTGGATCGTGACCGCCGACGAACTCGACGGCAGCGACACCCGCGTGCGCTGCTGGGTCAATGAAGAGTTGCGCCAGGATGCGCGCACCAGCGACCTGATCTTCGACATCCCGACCTTGATCGAAACCTGCTCGCGCGGCATCACCCTGCTGCCCGGCGACATCATCGCCACCGGCACCGCTGCCGGCGTGGGCATGGGCATGAAGCCGCCGCGCTGGTTGCAGCACGGCGACGTGGTGCGGATCGAGATCGATGGCATCGGCACGCTGCAAAACCGTTTCGTCCAGGAGGGCGCATGAACCCCATTCGCATCGCATTCGCCGCCGCGTTGCTGGCGCTGACCGGCACGGCCTTCACGCAAACCGCCTGGCCCGACAAGCCGATCGCGATGATCGTGCCCTTCCCACCCGGTGGCGTGGCCGACACCGTGGCGCGGCCGGTGGCCGAGGCGCTAGCGCGCGAGCTCGGGCAGGCGGTGGTGGTGGAGAACCGCGCCGGTGCCGGCGGTGCCACCGGCATGGGCGCCGCGGCACGCGCGCCGGCCGATGGCTACACGCTGCTGATGACGCTGTCGTCGATCTCGATCCTGCCCGAGGCCGACAAGATCCTCGGCCGCAAGCCGCAGTTCACGCTCGACCAGTTCAAGCCGATCGCGCGCTTCACCGCCGACCCGACGGTGCTGGTGGTGCGCGCCGAGGCGCCGTGGAAAACCCTGGCCGAATTCGTCGCCGATGTGAAGACCCAACCCGGCAAGTACAACTACGGCAGCTCGGGCAACTACGGCACGATGCATGTGCCGATGGAAATGCTCAAGGCCAGCGCCGGCATCAGCGTGACCCACATTCCCTACAC
>JANOKY010000265.1:0-2012 GCA_031419635.1 Burkholderiales bacterium
CTGCGGCGCGTTTTTTCAGCACGAAGAAGGCGCCGCCACCGCTGGCGGCCAACAGCACGGCCAGGGCCGCACCGATGATGATCAGTTTCTTGCGCTTGCCTTTGTTCACCGGTACGGCGTCGGTTGCCTCGGTTGCATCGGTGGCGGCAACAACGGCGGCGGGGGCGGCAGACATGCAGGGCTCCTGGGTTGACGGTGGCGCAACGCAGGCGGCGCCGCCGTGGGGTTCACGACTCGATTATTCAAAGCCGGGTGATTGAGTAAGGCCCGATAAGGGGGGCCTTTGCGCGCCTGCTTCGCGGGCTCGGTGCTATGCGACCAGATCGACCAGGCCGCGCGCGGCGCGCAGCGGCAGCGTCGGTACGGGCTCGGGCGCCGGCAGGGTCGCGTTCGGGCCGCTGCCGTGCGTGCGTGGGCTGCGTTCACCCTGCGCGCCATGCCGCGCCTGGCCATCGAACACACCGCCACCGGCCAGCGTCAGGCCGCTGTCGTGCAAAGCCGCGGCCAGGGTCGGCAGGCTGGCTTCGATGGCCGCGCGGGTGCTCGCGATCTCGGCGCTGAAGTCCACGCGCGCATGGGTGCCGTCGAGCACGATCTGCACCGTCAGCGGGCCCAGCTCGGCCGGGTTCAGCGACAGCCGGGCCAGCGGCACGCCTTCGCGCAGCAGCCACTTCACTTGCGTGGCCAGCGCGGGCGCGAAGGCCGGGGTGTCGAGCGCCGCGGCCAGGTGGGCCTCGAAAGGGTCGGGCGATGCCGTGGGCGCCGCAGGGTGCCATGTCGCGCTCGGCATCGGGCTGTTGCGCGGCTCGAACCCTTGCACGGGCCCCAAGCTCACCATCCAACCTTGTTCATCCCGCGTCTGTATGGCCGTTCGTCCTGGGCTTGTCGAAGGACCGGCCGCAGCGGCGCAAGGCATTTCCTTCGACGGGCTGACGACGATCGGGACTGCCAATTCAGCCCCAACAGGTTTTACGCTGGCGAGGGTGGCGAGCGACTCGCTACCGGCGCCAGCGGGTGTCATCGGTGCTGGCTTGTCGAGCGGGCGCTGTTCGCGAGCGCCGGGCGTGCTGCTCGCAAGCACCGCACTCACATCGGCAGCCTGCGTGCGCGCCGCGGTCGCGGCGTGAGCCTCTGGCACGACAGGCGGCGTTGCGGCTGGGGTGGGCCAGCCCGGCAGCCACTGCGACAGATCGATCGCAGCGGCGTCGCACGAGGCGCCGACCTTGGATTCGTCGACGGCGCCATCACCGAGCTCGCTGACGACCTCGGCACCCGCTGCCGACGTTGCCGGCTCGGTGGGCCGGGTGGCAATGACCAAGGCGGCAGCGAAGTCGCCGCCGTCCATCACGGCCGCGTCGGCCGGCGCCGATGAATTGGCACTGCGTGCCGCCGCCGTGGGCAAGGCCACCAGCGCTGGCAGCGGCGTCATGCGCGGGCTCCTAGCAAACCGAAGCCGATGCCGGCGCGGTCGCGGGCCATGCGCATCGCCTGTTCGTCGTCGGCCTTTTGTTCGCGCTGCGCAGCCATCTGGCGCTGGGCCTGCGCGCGGCGTTCGATCAGTTTGCGCACCGAGGCCACGCGCAGTTCGTGCGCGGTCAGCATGTCGCCGGCGCGGGCCTGCGCCGCCTGCGCCTGGACCACGGCGTGGCCTTGCTGGGCGATCGCAGTTTCCAGCCGCTCGGCAAAGCCCTGGTAGCAGCGCACGATTTCCAACGCCGCGCCGCGGGCGAACTGCACGGCCCAGCGCTGCTGGTAGTCGGCGCGGTAGGCGTCGAGTTGCGCGGCCTGTTCGCGCGCGGCGTCGCAGCGCGCGCGCGTCAGGTTGAAGGCCGCCAAGGCCCGGTTGCGGTCGGCTTCGGCCTGTTCGAGCAAGGTGTCGAGGGTGTCCATCTTCAGGGGTTGTTCACGCTGTCGGCCAGTTGTTGCAGGCTGTCGGCAAGGGTTGCGGATTGGTGCATGTCTTGTTGCAGCAGCGCGGCCAGGGCCGGCTGGGCGCGCACGGCGGCGTCGAG
>JANOKY010000266.1:0-2295 GCA_031419635.1 Burkholderiales bacterium
TGATCGGGCGGCGCGAGGAGGCCGAACGCCGGGCCGCTCCCAAGCCGGCCCACATCCCGAGGGCCACGAAGGGGCCCCTGCTGGGCCCAGGGGATCGACCAGCGCACTCGTCGGGCGAGGGGCTCCGTTGACGCCGTTGCAGTTCGAGGCCCAGTACCGCGCGCGCTGGCGTGAGCTCGAGTCCGCGCTCGACGGCATCGAAGGCCGCCGCAAGGGCGCATCTGAATTCGATGCGGCACGCATCGCCTGGCTCTACCGCAGCGCCTGCGAGCAGTTGGCGCTGGCCCGCGCACGCGCCTACCCGGTGCACCTGATCGAACAGCTCGAAGGCCTGACGCAGCGCGCGCACCAGGCCGTCTACCACCGCCGCGACGCTGGCGGTGCGCGGCTGGCGCGCTTGTTCCTCGTCGACATCCCGCGCGCGGTGCGCGCCCATGCGCTCCATGTGCTGGTGGCCACGCTGGTGTTCGTGCTGCCGCTGGTGGCCACCGCGGTGGCCACGGCGCTGGACCCCGGCTTTGCGCTGACGGTGCAGGACGCACCGACGCTGCGCCAGTACGAACGCATGTACGGCGACGAGGCCGAAGCCTTCGGCCGCGAGCGCAACGCCGACACCGACGTGGCGATGTTCGGCCACTATGTGATGAACAACATCGGCATCGCCTTTCGCTCTTTCGCCAGCGGCGTGTTCTTCGGCATCGGCAGCCTGCTGGTGCTGGCCTTCAACGGCATCTTCGCCGGCACCATCGCCGGCTACCTCACGGCGCGCGGCCTGGGCGCCAACTTCTACAGCTTCGTCGTCACCCATGGCGCCTTCGAGCTGACCGCCATCGTGCTGGCCGGCGCCGCCGGCCTGGCCCTGGGCCAGGCGCTGCTGGCCCCGGGACGGCGCACGCGATCGATGGCTCTGCGCGAAGCCGCACTCGGCGTGGTACCAATCCTGTACGGGGTGTTCGCGATGCTGCTGGTGGCGGCCTTCGTCGAAGCCTTCTGGTCGTCGGCACGCTGGGTGCCGCACGAAGTCAAGTACGGCGTCGGCGGCCTGTGCTGGCTGCTCGTGTTCGGCTGGCTGACGCTGTTCGGCCGCACACGCAAAGGCCGCGATGCAGGTTGATGCCCTGGCCATCGCATTGCGGCCGCGGCCGATGGGCGAGGCCACCGACCTCGGCGTGGCCCTGGTGCAAAGCCACGCGCGCTCGATCTGGCGCTGCTACGCGCCGGTCTGGGCGTTGACGCTGCTGTTCGCGCTGGCCACGATCGAGGTCGCGCCGTGGTTGCCGAGCGTGGTGATCTTCTGCTTGAAGCCCTGGCTCGACCGAACATTGCTCTTCGTGCTGGCGCGCGCCGTGTTCGGTGAAGCGACGCAATTCAACGAGCTGTGGCGCGAGCGGCGCACCGTCTTCGCCGGCCAATGGCTGGCGACCCTGACGCTGGCGCGCCTGTCGCCGTGGCGTTCGTTCACCCAAGCGATCGGCCAACTCGAAGGCCTGCGCGGCAAGGCCTGGCGCCAGCGCCGCAATCAATTGCTCAATGGCCGGCGCGGCAGCGCGATGGGCCTGCAGTTCGTCTATGCCAACCTGGAGATGGTGCTGGTGGCCGGCGTGATCGCGCTGGTGGCCTGGTTCACGCCGGGCCAGGGTTTCGGCCAGATCTGGCGCTGGCTGACCGACGACACCCAGCTCGGCGGCCAGGCCGTGCTGGCAGTGATGTACGGTGCCGTGGTGCTGCTGCTCGAACCGTTCTACGTTGCCTCGGGGCTGGCGATGTACCTGAACCGCCGCGTCGAGCTCGAGGCCTGGGACATCGAGCAGGCGTTTCGTCATGCATTCGTTCGTTGAATTGAACGCCCCTTCGTCCCTGGTGGCAGATTGCAGTCCATGGCGGCTGTTCGCGACCGTCCGCTTCTTCATGTTGGCATTGGCGCAAGCAAGGCGCCGGGTGGGGCCTGGGCGGGGCTCAGACGGCTTGCCCTTCGCTTCGCTACGGGTGCCCTGCGGTACTCGACCTTCTGGCCCGTCGCATAACTCGCTACGTTCGCTGCGCTCACTGCACTCGAACACATGCGCCGAGTCAGATGACGAAGCGCGCCAAATGCGCGCGCGGCCAGAAGGCCTCCGTTCCTCGGCAGCGCCAATTCGCCCCGCCCAGGCCCCGCCCGGCGCCTTGCCGGCAACAGAGGTGGTGTCCGACACCACGCACACCACACCTCTGTCTGCAACGAGGCACCCGGGCAGGGCCCAGCGCGCATGTGAGGCGCTGAGGAGCACAGGGCTTGTGGCCCGCGCGCGCAGCGCG
>JANOKY010000267.1:0-6423 GCA_031419635.1 Burkholderiales bacterium
GGAGAACCGCATGATCACCAACCCCAGCGCCGGAACCAACGTCCACGAGATCGCTGCCGGCATCTACCGCATCAACACGCCGATCGCCATCCCGGGTGGGCCGCCCAGTTTCAGCTTCAACCAGTTCCTGGTCGTCGACGACGAGCCGCTGCTGTTCCACACCGGGCCGCGCGGGCTGTTCCCGCTGGTGCGCGAGGCCATCGAATCGCTGCTACCGATCGAGCGGCTGCGCTACGTCGGCCTGTCGCATGTAGAGGCCGACGAATGCGGATCGCTCAACGAGTTGCTTGCCGTCGCGCCGCAGGCTGTGCCCCTGTGCAGCCGGGTCGCGGCACTGGTGTCGATCAGCGACCTCGCCGACCGCGCGCCGCGCGCGTTGGCCGACGGCGAATCGCTCGCGCTCGGCCAGCACACGCTGCGCTGGTTCGACACCCCGCATGTGCCGCACGGCTGGGACTGCGGCTTGATGATGGACACGCAGACGAACACCTTCTTCTGCGGCGACCTGTTCACCCAGCCCGGTACCGGCGCCACGGCGCTGACTGACGCGGACATCCTGGCGCCGAGCGAGGCCTTCCGCGGTCAGATGGACTATTTCGCGCACGCGCCGAGCACGGCAGCGACGCTGCAGCGCCTGGCCGCCGAGCGCCCGACCACGCTGGCCTGCATGCATGGCAGTGCGTGGCGAGGCGACGGCGCGGCTCTGCTGCGCCTTCTGGCCGAAGCGCTGCGCTGAGCCGTGCGCATGAAAAAGCCGCCCGTGCCAGACGACAGCGGGCGGCCGGTGCCTGGCGCTTATTTCGTGTCGCCTGAAGGCACCTTGCCGTCCACACCCTTGACGTAGAAGTTGATGCCGAGCATGAACTTGTCGTCGGGCACCTGGTCCTTGGCGACCACGGTCTTGCCGGCCTGGTCGACGACCGGGCCCTTCCAGGGATGGAAGCTGCCGTCTTTCAGGCCGGCCTTGGCCTTGTCGACGGCGGCCTTGGTTTCGGCGCTGACCTTGTCGCTGATCGCCACCAGGTCGATCGCGCCCTGCTTCACGCCCCACCATTCCTGGTGTGTCTTCCAGGTGCCGTCCAGGGCTTCCTTCACCGCCTGCTTGTAATACGGGCCCCAGTTGATGACAGCCGAGGCCAGGTGCGCGTCCTTGGCGTAGGCGCTCATGTCGCTGTCCCAGCCGAAGGCCAGCTTCTTGTTCTTGTCGGCGGTTTGCAGCACCGCGCTCGAGTCGGTGTTCTGGAACAGCACGTCGGCGCCGGCGTTGATCAGGCTCTGCGCGGCTTCGCCTTCCTTGGGCGGATCGAACCACTTGCCGATCCAGACCACCTTGGTCTTGATCTTCGGGTTCACGCTCTGCGCGCCGAGGGTGAAGCTGTTGATGTTGCGGATGACTTCGGGGATCGGGATTGAGCCGACCACACCGAGCGTGTTGCTCTTGGTCGCCGCGCCGGCCACGATGCCGGCCAGGTATGCGCCTTCGTAGGTGCGGCTGTCGTAGGTTCGCATGTTGTCGCCGGTCTTGAAGCCGGTGGCATGCTCGAACTTGACGCCCTTCTCGTCGGCGGCCACCTTCATCATCGGGTCCATGTAGCCGAAGGTGGTGCCGAAGACCAGCTTGTTGCCTTCGCTGACCATCTGCCGGATCACGCGCTCGGCGTCAGCGGCCTCGGGCACGTTCTCGACATAGCTGGTCTTGACCTTGTCGCCGAACTCCTTCTCGACTTCCTTGCGGCCCAGATCGTGGGCAAAGGTCCAGCCGGCGTCGCCGACCGGGCCGACGTAGGCGAAGGCGATCTTCAACGGCTCGGCCTTGGCCGGCGCGGCCGATGCCGCCGTGGGCGTGGCCGCAGGCGCCGCAGCGGCGGGCTCTTCCTTCTTGCCGCAGCCCACCAGGGCGGTCGTGCCGGCGACAGCGGCCAACGCGGCGAGCCGGACCAAATGGCGCTTTTTCGTGTCGATCATGGGTGTTCCTCGGAGGTTGAGCGGGAGAGAGGTACCAGGGCCGCAATTATGGTCGCTGACCGGGCGCCGGGCGGCATGCTCGCATGACGGCCATCGCCGTGCATACCGTCAGCGAGATGACTGGCATATCGCTGCGGCCATGGGGCCGCGGCGTCACTCGCGCAGCAGCGCCAGCACCTCGGAGTGGAATTCGCGCTGGTACAGGATCCAGACCACACCGGCGGTGCCCACCGCCAGGGCCCAGGGCGAGAACAGCCAGGCCGCGGCGGCAAAGGCCAGGTAGTAGGCGCGCAAGCCGTCGTTGAAGGCTTCGGCGGCCAGCCCCATTACCGCGCCGGCACGGTTGGCGAAGCGCTCGCGTTCGGCCTCGCCGAGTTGCGCATATTCGTCGTGCTCGGGCGCCGAAGCGATCAGCAGTGCACCGATGCTGTACTGGCGCAGGCTCCAGGTGAAGCGGAAGAAAGCGTAGACGAACACGCCCGTCAGCAGCAACAGCTTCAAGTCGAGCACCAGGGCCGAGGTGCGTGCGGTGAACGGGATCTCGGCCACCAGGTCGCTGGCGTGGCCGCCGGCACCGATCAGGGCGAGCAGGCCGCCGATGATCAGGATCGTGGTCGAGGCAAAGAAGCTCGGGCTGGACGACAGGTTCTGCACCACCACGCCATCGACCACCCGCACCTCGCGCTTGGTGGCCTGCAGCATCCACTGCCGGCGCACCCGGTTGCCGGCGGCCAGCAGCGAGGGCTGGACCATGGCGCGGCGGTGGGCGAAATGCGCGTAGCCGATCCACGCGGCAAAGAACCAGGCCACGGCCGCCCAGTCCCACCAGGGCAGCACCGCCAGCCACTTCTCCAACACCACCATGCGCGCAACTGTAGCGCTGCGCGCGTGCCGCTACGTCAGGCCGCGGCGCGGCGCTGGTCCAGGCTGATGCTGCCGGCGCCGAACGCATAGACCATCAACAGGCCGCCAGTGGCGGCGATGTTCTTGAAGAAGAACAGCATCTGCGTCAGTTGCTGGTCTTGCGGCAGGGCCCAGAAATTGTGGAAGAAAAAGCTCGCCAGCAGGGTGAAGCCCGCCAAAGCCAGCGCCGCCCAGCGCGCCTGCCAGCCGACGATCAGCATCAGCGAGGCCGCCACCTCGATCACTCCGGCGCCCAGCGCCAGCAGCTTGGGCATCGGCAGGCCGGCGCTGGCGATGTAGCCGGCGGTGCCTTCGAGGCCGGTGAATTTTTCGATCCCGGCAAACAGGAACATCAGCGCCAGCAGCAGGCGGGCAACGAGGACGGGAAAGCCTTGCGGGTTCATGCGGGTTCTCCTTGCAGCTCGGGGGTGGGCTCATGGGCTTGGTGCGGCGCCAGCAGGGCCACGGCCTCGGCCACGCGCTCGCCGAATTTCTTGGCGGTGGCGATGTCGCCGGGCACCATCTCGTCGGGCGAGGCGTCCGACGGCGTGGCCGTCATCAAGCCCGACGACGAGGCGACGTAATTGATGTCGTTGCGCGTCGCCGCCTTGCTGTTTGACGGCATCATGCCGGTGCCGACCCAAAGCATCGAATGCTGCTGGCTGAGCGTGATCAGGTAGTGCAGGGTCGAATGCTTGTCGCCGTTCATCGAGGCCGAGTTGGTGAAGCCGGCCGCCAGCTTGTTCTTCCATTGCTGGCTGTACCAGGGCTTGCTCGACGCGTCGGCGAACTTCTTGAACTGCCAGGACACGCTGCCCATGTAAGTCGGCGAGCCGAAGACGATGGCGTCCGCCGCGGCCAGTTGCTCCCAACCACCCGCGGGCAGGTTGCCTTCGGCGTCGATGACCAGCAGCCTGCCGCGGCTGCCGGCGGCCACCGTTTCTGCGATCTTCTTGGTGTGGCCGTAGCCGCTGTGATAAACGATGACGATGTTCTTGCTCATGGTGTTTCCCTGTGGATGAACTTGCAATGCAGCCCTAGCGGGCGAGGTCGAAAACGATGATTTCCGCGGCGCGGCCCTGGTCGACGACGAGCCGCGTTTCGCCATCGAGCTTGGCGCCGTCACCGGCCCCGAGGGGCTGGCCGTTGACCCTGACCTGGCCGCGCAGTACCTGCACATAGGCCACGCGCTTCGGGTCGAGCGCCAGCTCAGTGCGCTCGTCGTCGCCGAACAGGCCGGCGTACATCTGCGCATCGGCGTGGATCGTCACGGAACCGTCGCGACCGTCAGGCGAGGCCACCAGGCGCAGGCGACCGCGCTTGTCCGCATCAGCAAAGGCCTTCTGCTCGTAGCCCGGCGTGATGCCCAGCCGATTCGGCAGCAGCCAGATTTGCAGGAAATGCGTGGTCTGATCAGCGGCATGGTTGAACTCGCTGTGCGCGATGCCGCTGCCCGCGCTCATGCGCTGGACTTCGCCGGGCACGATGGTCGCGCCATTGCCGATGCTGTCCTTGTGGCCGAGCGCGCCCTCGAGCACGTAGCTGACGATCTCCATGTCGCGGTGGCTGTGGGTGCCGAAGCCAGTGCCCGCGGCGATGCGGTCTTCGTTGATGACGCGCAGGTTGCCGAAGCCCATCTGCGCCGCGTCGAAATAATCGGCGAACGAGAAACTGTGAAAACTCTTCAGCCAGCCGTGATCGGCGTATCCGCGGTCCTGGGCTTTGCGCAATGTCAGCATGGTGCTGTTCCTTTCGATGCCCTCAGTGTCGGCGCTGGCGGGCTGCCACGCAGCCACCCGGCCTTGAAGGTTCCGTTCAAATAAGATGAACCACATGGCCGACCCGCGCAATGCCCTGACCCCCGAAGCCCTGGCGATGATGGACACCATCGCCCGCAGCGGCAGCTTTGCCGCGGCCGCGCGCGAGCTCGGCAAGGTGCCATCGGCGCTGACCTACAGCGTGCGCCAGTTGGAAGGCGCGCTGGACGTGCTGCTGTTCGACCGCCGCTCGGGCCAGGCCCGGCTCACCGCCGCGGGGCAGGAGTTGCTCAGCGAAGGCCGCCGCCTGCTGGCCGAGATGGACGCCGTGGCCAACCGCGTCAAACGCGTCTCCTGCGGCTGGGAAACGCAACTCACGGTGGCCGCCGACGGCGTGATCTCGCGCCTGACCCTGTTCGAGCTGTGCGAATCTTTTTACGCGCTGCGCCCCGACGGCGACCGCCCCGAAGCCGGCCCCGGCACGCGGCTGCGCCTGCGCACCGAGGTGCTGGCTGGCACCTGGGAGGCGCTGCTGTCGGGCCAGGCCGACCTGGCCATTGGCGTGGGCATGGACGGTGCGGCGCCCACTGCGGGCATCGAGCTGCGCCCGCTCGGCGAGATGGATTTCGTCTTTGCCGTGGCGCCGCACCACCCGCTGGCGGCGTTTGAGGGCGCGATCCCCGACCACGAGTTGCTGCGCCATCGCGCGGTGGCCGTGGCCGATTCGGCGCGGCGCCGCGAAGCCCGCAGCTTCAACCTGCTGCCGGGGCAGGAGGTGTTCACCGTGGCCTCGGTGCAGGCCAAGGTCGAGGCCCAACTGCGTTGCCTGGGCTGCGGCTTTCTGGCCGAGCCGCTGGCGCGCGAACACATCCGCGCCGGCCGGCTGGTGGTCAAGGCGGTGCAACGCGAACCCACCCGTGCGCGGCTGGGCTACGCCTGGCGCGAGCAGGCCACACCGCAGCCGAAGAAGGCGCCGCAGGGCCTGGCCTTGGCCTGGTGGCTCGAACAACTGACCAGCAAAACCACCCGCCAGGCGCTGCTTGAGCGCCACACCGGGCTGCCGCAGGCGGTCGATTGAACGAGCTTGGCGCCTACGTGGGGCGCTTCGCGCCCTCGCCCAGCGGCCCCTTGCACGCCGGCTCCCTGGTGGCCGCGCTGGCCAGTTGGCTCGACGCACGCGCGCATGGCGGGCGCTGGCTGCTGCGTTTCGACGATGTCGACGCCCCGCGCAGCGTGCCCGGCATCGAACACCTGATCGTGCAGCAGCTCGCCGCTGTGGGCCTGGTATCCGACGCGCCGCCGCTGTGGCAGTCGCAGCGCGGCGCGCATTACGCCGCCGCGCTGGATCGATTGCGCGCGGCCCGCCTGGCCTACCCCTGCGGTTGCACGCGGCGCGACATCGAAGGCGGCATTGCCGCACTCGGCGCAGCCGCCGCGCGCGGCGCCGAGCGCGTCTACCCCGGCACCTGCCGCAAAGGCTTGAATGGCAAACCTGCGCGGGCCTGGCGGCTGGTCTGCGGCAACAGCGGCGCGCCGGTGTTCATCGACTGGCACGACCGCCGCCTGGGCGCCCAGCACCAGGACGTGACCCATGCCGTCGGCGACTTCGTGCTGCAACGCGCCGACGGCCCGTGGGCCTACCAGCTCGCGGTGGTGGTCGACGACGCCGAGCAGGGCGTGACCGACGTGGTGCGCGGCGAAGACCTGGCCGACAACCCCGCGCGCCAGATCCTCTTGCAGCGCCTGCTGGGCCTGCCCACACCACGCTACCTGCACACGCCGCTGGTGCGCGACGAGC
>JANOKY010000268.1:0-9566 GCA_031419635.1 Burkholderiales bacterium
CAAGTCGCGGCCGCCTGCGGGCCCGAGTTCACGCTCGAGAACTTGAGCCTGATCGGAGAGCGCATCTGGAACCTGGAGCGCGACTTCAACAACAAGGCCGGCTTCACCAACAAGGACGACACCCTGCCGCCGCGCCTGCTCAACGAGCCGGCCAAAACGGGCCCGGCCAAGGGCTTGAAGAGCCTGCTGCCCGAAATGCTGCCCAAGTATTACGCCGCGCGCGGCTGGAACGCCGACGGCACGCTGACGGCGGCGACGCGCAGCAAGCTCGGCCTTTGACGCCGCACTGGCGGCCTTGAGCGAAGGCGGTTCAGGCTGAACCGCCTTTGTCGTTTCTTGCAGGGAATCGAACCATGAAACACGTCATCCTCGGCGCCGGCCCGGCCGGAGTGATTGCCGCCGAAACCATTCGCAAGCACGCGCCGCAAGACGACATCCTGATCGTCGGCGACGAGCCCGAAGCGCCGTACTCGCGCATGGCGATCCCGTATCTGCTGATGGGCAACGTCGGTGAGGAGGGCACGCACCTGCGCCACAGCGCCGGGCACTTCGAGAAGCTGGGCATCGTCGTCAAACGCGGCATCCGCGCCCAGGCCATCGACACCGCCAAGCACAGCATCGCGCTCGACGACGGCAGCACGGTGCGCTACGACCGCCTGCTGATCGCCACCGGCTCGAGCCCGGCCAGCCCGCCGATCCCCGGCATCCACTCCGCTGGCGTGCACCCTTGCTGGACCCTGGACGACGCGCGCGCGATTGCCAAGCGGGCCACCCAGGGCGCGCGCGTGCTGTAAATGGGCGCCGGCTTCATCGGCTGCATCATCATGGAGTCCCTGGGCGCTCGCGGCGTGCAGCTCACCGTGGTCGAGATGGGGGACAGGATGGTGCCGCGGATGATGGGCCCGACGGCCGGCGGCATGATCAAGGACTGGTGCGAGAAGCAGGGCGTGCGCGTGTTCACCGGCACGCGGGTCGACGCGATCGAGCCACAGGCACAGGGCCTGCGCGTCAAACTCTCCAACGGCCAGCAACTCGATTGCGATCTGGTGATCAGCGCCACCGGGGTGAAGCCGAACATCGGCTTCCTCGAACACTCCGGCGTCAGGTGCCTGCTGGGCGTGCTGACCGACGAGCACTTGCAGACCAATGTGCCCGGCGTCTATGCCGCGGGCGATTGCGCCGAAGCCTTCGACAAAATCAGCGGCAAAACCATCGTCAGCGCGATCCAGCCCAATGCGGCCGAACAGGCCCGGGTCGCGGCCTTGAACATGGTCGGCCAGCGTGCCGAGCTGCGCGGCGTCACCCAGATCAACGTGCTCGACACGCTGGGATTGATCTCCACCAGCTTCGGCGACTGGCAGGGCGCGCCGGGCGGCGAGCATGTCGAGCTCACTGATCGCACGGCAGGCCGTCACCTGAGCCTGCAGTTCAGCGGCGAGCGCCTGGTCGGCTGCAACAGCATCGGCTGGACCGACCATGTCGGCGCGATGCGCGGCCTGGTCGAAGGCCAGATCAAGCTCGGCGCCTGGAAGCAGCGCCTGCTCGACGACCCGACGCAGTTGATGCCGGCCTACCTGGCCACAGCGCAGGCGCAGGAGCACAAGGCGCTTGTTCGGGCGTGAGCGGGCATGATGGGCGCATGAAGATCACCTTCAAGCTCTACGCCAGCCTGACCCAACACCTGCCCGCCGAGGCGCGGCGCAGCAACCAGATCGCGCTCGAAGTGCCAGCCGGCACCCCGATCGCCAAGATCATCGAACCCTTCGGCATGCCCGAGAAGCTGGTGCACCTGGTGCTCGTCAACGGTGTCTATGTGCCGCCGGCAGAGCGCTTGAGCTTCGTGCCCCAAGAAGGTGACGTGCTCGCGATCTGGCCGCCAATCGCTGGCGGCTGACCGGCGGCTGACCTGCGATGCAAGGCCACTACCCGCTCGCCTTCGAGCGCGAGATGGGCTGCACCGAAGCCGAGCTGCGCGGCTGGTTGCCGGGGGCTTCGCGCGAGCGATCCATCGCCTGGCGCGACGATGGCGCCGACATCGCATTTGACAACGGCACGGTGTCGATCGACTGGCGAAGCGGCGAGCCGCGCCGCATCGCACTGATCGTGCTGCCGCGCCTGCATGTGCGCTTCCAGGCGCGCGGCATCGACGAGGCCGCGTGGCAGCGCTTCATGCGCTACTTCGATCTGTACACGCAGCGCGGCGGTGGCTGACGGCGCAACCAGGTTGTGCTGCGGCGGGGCGCAGGTCGGCATGGGTTTTCCCTTGGATTGCGCCACCTCAACGTCTTATTGCCGAATCGTGGTATCTGCCTTGTCGCGGGCTGCACACAATCGGCCCACACATTCAAGGGCAGGCTGACGGCAACGATTCTTCGCGGCAGCGCCGAGGCCTGAAGGAGACCGACGATGCTCACCGATCGCACACTGCGGAGTTGTACCCGCGCCGGGCTGCCCATGCTGGCGCTGTTGGCGACTGCGCTGGCGCAGGCTGCTACGCCGAAAACGCAGGCCGCCGAGCTGCCGGCTGAGACCCTGACCGTCGCGCCGGGGCCCACCACCAGCGAGCGTATCTATGTCAACGACCTCGCGCTGAACCACCTGCCCGACACGCGGGTGCGCGTCTTCGACGGCCGCAGCGGCAAGCTGCTGGGCATGGTCTCGACTGGCTTTGTCGGCAACTTCACGGTCAGTGCCAAGGCCGATGAGCTGTATGTGGCCTCGACGTACCACAGCCGCACCTGGCGCGGCGAGCGCGTCGATGTGCTCGAGGTCCACGACACCGCGTCGCTGGCCTTCAAGTACGAAGTCGTGCTGCCGACCAAGCGCGCTCAGGCGTTGAATTACCGCGGCCTGGTGCGCCCGACCGCCAATGGCCGCTTCGTGCTGGTGCAAAACGCCACGCCGGCCAGCTCGATCACGGTGGTCGATTTGCAGCAGCGCAAGGTGGTCAGCGAAGTCCCGACGCCGGGCTGCTACCTCGTCTACCCGGCGGCCAGCCATGCGGCTCGCTTCTCGATGCTCTGCGGCGACGGCAAGATCGCCACCGTCACGCTGGACGAGCAGGGCCAGGTCAGTGATCGCCAAGTCAGCGCCAAGCTGTTCGACGCCGACGCCGACGCCTGGTTTCAGCATGCCGAGCAGGCCGGCGATCGCTACTGGTTCGTCTCGTTCAAGGGCGTCCTGACCGAGGTCGACCTCGGCGGCGCGGTGGCCACCGTGAAGTCGACCCGTGCCCTTGTCGATGCGGCCGGGCAACGGGCCGGCTGGCGCCCCGGCGGCTACCAGGCCTTCACGGTCGACGCGAGCGGCCGCTGGCTGGTGGCGGCAATGCACGACAAGGGCACCGAGGGCTCGCACAAGCGGCCGGCCAAGCAGTTGTGGATCTTCGACCTGGCGTCTGGCAAACGCGTGGCCACTGCACCGGGCCACCACATCACGTCGCTGACCTTCTCGCGCAACGGCCAGCGCCTGCATGCCCTGGACGGCGACACCGGCGCGATGCACATCTGGCAATGGGGCGAGCGCGGCAGCATGAAACCGCTGGCCGTCGTCAAGCATGCCGGCGACATGGTGATGCATCTCGAATCGCACGATTGACGTTGAACCCGCCATGCTCACGCACGTTGCCCTCGATCCCCTCCCGGCCTGGATCGCCGCGGCCGTGATCGCCACGCTGTTGGCGCACGCCGCGCTGGCCAAGCTCGCCGACCTGTCCTTGTTCGAGCAGCATCTGGCGGCGTACCGCGTGCCGGGCGCGGCGTTGGCGGTGGCCGCACGCGCGATCCCCGCGTTCGAACTCGGCGTGGCCGTGCTGCTGCTGTCGCCCTGGCGCGTTGCCGGCGCCGTGCTCGGCGCGTCGCTGTTGGCCGGTTATGGCGCGGCGATGGCCTGGCACCGCTGGCACGGCCACGCACTCGATTGCGGCTGCGGCGGCGAGCCGCTGCCGGTGTCATGGAGCCTGGTCGTGCGCAACGCGCTGCTGGCGCTGCTGGCGCTGCTGGCCGCCAGCCCACTGACCGACCGGGCCATGGGCCTGGCCGACTTCGCCGTGGTGGCCGCCTCGGTGCCCTTGGCCACGCTGCTGTATGCCGGCCTGAACCAGATCTTGCGCCACCAGGCTGGGTTGCGCATGCGTCACTCGCATTAGGAGAAGTTGAATGGATGCCTTGACCATTTCCGTGATCCTGCTCTGGCTGGCCGTGCTCGCACTGGGGCTGATGCTGTGGGCCCTGTCGCGCCAGGTCGGCGTGCTGTTCGAGCGCGTCGCGCCGATGGGGGCGCTGGTGACGGACTCGGGGCCGGCGATCGGCGCGGCGTCGCCGCTGTTCACGCTCGCCGGCATCCTCTCGGAGCCGGTGCAGATCGGTGGCCCGCAGGCCCTGCCGATGCTGGTTTTCTTCCTGGCGCCGACCTGTCCGGTGTGCAAGAAGCTGCTGCCGGTGTTGAAGGCGCTGCTGCGCGACGAAGGGCGCCAACTGCGCATCGTGCTGGCCAGCGACGGCGAGCAAGCCGACCACCTGGCCTTCGTGCGCGAGGCCGCGCTCGAGGCCATGCCCTATGTGCTGTCGAGCGAACTGGGCCTGAGCTTTCGCGTATCGCGCCTGCCCTATGCCGTGCTGATCGATGCCCAGGGCCAGGTGGCCGCCAAGGGCCTGGTCAATTCGCGCGAGCAGCTCGACAGCCTGCTCAACGCCCACGACATGGGCACGCCGACGATTCAGAAGTACCTGAGCGGATCGGCTGCCTAAGGCACTCGACCGATTCCATCAAGGAGACGACCCATGCGTTGGTTCACCGACCTGATCGACAGGCAGACCGAGCGCCGTGTGCGCGGTGTTGCCCACAACCGCGGCCGGCGCAGCCTGGTCGCGCGCCTGGGCGTGGCCCTGGTGGGGGGCGCGGCGCTGCCGATGCTGCCCTTTGATCGCAGCAACCCGTTCATGGGTGCGCAGGCGGCCGACGGCAAGGCTGCGAAGAAGGATCTGACGCTGGACCCCACCGCCTGCGAGTACTGGCGCTATTGCGCGCTCGACGGCTTCCTGTGCACCTGCTGCGGCGGCTCGCTGACGCAATGCGCGCCCGGCACCGAGCCGTCGAAGGTGACCTGGGTCGGCACCTGCCTGAACCCGCAGGACGGGCGCCACTACCTCGTCTCCTACAACGACTGCTGCGGCAAGGGCCCTTGCGGCGAATGCGTCTGCAACGGCAACGAGCGCGAACGCCCCGGCTACCGCATGGGCGTGCACAACGACATCAACTGGTGCATGGCCAGCACCAGCTCGATGTACCACTGCACTGTTTCCGTCATCGTCGGCGTGGCATGAGTCCAGCGGTTCAAGTGGCCCTCACCGCATCGCTGCTGTCCACCGGCGCCCTGGCGGTGGCCGACGGCAGCGCGCTGTTCGCGCAGCACTGCGCCATCTGCCACCAGGCCGACGGCGCGGGCGCGGCCGGTGTGGCACCGCCGCTGATGGGCGCGCACTGGGCCCAGCTCGGCAGCGACCGCAGCTACCTGCCGATGATCGTGCTCAATGGTCTATTCGGGCCGATCAAGCTCGCGGGCGGCCAGGCCTTCTCCGGCAACATGCCGGGCTTCGCGCCAACGCTCGACGATGCCTCGGTGGCGGCGGTGGCCAACCATGTGCGTGTGCTTCAGGGTGCTGGCAACGGCCCGGCTTACAGTGCTGAAGATGTGAAGGCACAGCGGTTGTTGCCTGGCAGCCCGACCGCGTCGCGTCACAAGCGCGGCCAACTCTTCGGTGGCTGAGCGGCATGCACGCGGCACGCCTGTCGATCGGTTGGCTGGCGGTCGTGGCCGCGGGCCCGGCACTGTCGGCGGGCATGGCGGCCGCGGGGCAGGCGCCGCATCGCCAGAACGCCGAGTCGACCCCGATCACCACCAGCGTGCGCAGCCTGTTCGTCGTCCATTGCGCCGGTTGCCATGGCATGGATGGCTCGGGGTCGGCGTCCGCTGCGGTGCCCGACATGCGCCGGCTGGGCAACTTTCTGCGCCTCGAGGGCGGGCGAGAGTTCGTCATCAAGGTGCCCGGCGTGATGGGTTCGGGCCTGACCGACCAGCAGGTTGCCGACGTGACCAATTGGCTGCTGGCCACCCTGGCCAAGGATTCGGTTCCCGAGGGCCACCAGGCCTATGACGTGATTGAAGTGCAGCGTGCCCGTGCGGTGCCGCTGGTCGATGTGGCCGGCGCGCGCAACCGCCTGGCCGCGCAGGCCCGCGAACGCGGTGTCGCACTGGATTGAATTTCGCCATCAAAAGCGTTTTGCCTCTCGAGGGGCGAGAAGGAGACCCGAGCCATGAAACTCAAAACACTGTGCATTGCCATCGCCATGCTGGGCTGTGCGGTCGGCGCCTCGGCCGCCACCGAAGCGCAGGCCCAGGCCCTGGGCAAAGACCTGACGCCGATCGGCGCCGAACGCGGCGCCAACAAGGACGGCTCGATCCCGGCCTGGACCGGCGGTGACGTCAAGGCACCGGCGGGCTGGAAACCGGGCCAGGCCCGCCCCGATCCCTACGCGGCAGACAAGCCACTGTTCACCATCGACGCGGGCAACGCCGACAAGTACAAGGACCGCCTGAGCGAGGGGCAGCTCGCGCTGCTGAAGAACCTCAAGGGCTACAAGATGGAGGTCTACCCGACGCGGCGCTCCTGCGGCTACCCCGATGCGGTGTATCAGAACACGCAGAAGAACGCGACCGGCGCCAAGCTGGCCGCCAACGGCTCCGATCTCGACAAGGCGGTTTCGGGTGGCTATCCGTTCCCGATCCCGGCCAATGGCGCCGAGGCGATGTGGAACCACAAATTGCGCTGGCTCGGCGAAGGCCGCATCGAGCGCTACTCGACCGTGTTCTCGCAACCCGGCGACGGCAAGTTCGTGCCGCTGGTGCAGGACCAATGGACCGAGACGGCCTACGGCAGCCCGGCCGGCAAGCCGCTGCTCGACGGCGAGGGCATCGAGTACCGCCTGCTCAACGAAGTGGTGACGCCGGCCGCGCGCACCGGCGAGCTGATCCTGCTGCATTACTTCCTGGCCAAGGACAACGACGCCTGGCTGTACTTCCCGGGCCAGCGCCGGGTGCGCCGGGCCCCAACCTTCGCCTACGACAACCCAGTGCCGGGCTATGAGAACCTGCTGGCGGTCGACCAGTACCCGATGTTCGGCGGCCGGCTGGACCGCTACGACTGGAAGCTGGTCGGCAAGCAGGAGCTGATCATTCCGTACAACACCTTCCGCTTCAACGACCAGAACAAGAAGCTGGCCGAGGTCTTCGGCGCCGACTACCCCAAGCGCGAGTTGGTGCGCTACGAGGCGCACCGGGTGTGGAAGATCGAGGCCACCGTGAAGGCAGGCCAGCGCCACCAGTTCCCCAAGCGCGTGATCTACCTCGACGAGGACTCCTGGATGATGGTCGCGATCGACAACTACGACGCCCAGGGCAAGGTCTGGCGCGTGCAGGAGAGCTACCCCTACGTGGCCTGGGAGCTGCCGGCCTGCGTCTACCAGGGCTACATCGTCTATGACTTGAACGTCGGCCGCTACATGGCCGACAACATGCCGCAGGAAGGCAAGACCGACTGGCTGGCCGGCCGCGAAGGCCGCATCGACGCCAAGAAGTTCAACGCCGACGAACTGCGCCGCGCCGGTTCGCGCTGAGCTGGAGACACGCCATGAAAATCAATCGCGAAAGTTTCATTCGCCGTCCAGTGGCCTGGGCGGCGCTGGCCGCCTGCGTATTCGCCGGCAGCCCTGCGCACGCCGTGCGCAGCACCACCGAGTCCGGTACCGAGATCGACTTCAGCACGACGATCTCGTTCGGCCTGCAGGTGCGGCTGGGCAAGCCGCTGCGTGACACGATCGGCAACGACAACGGCGGTGCCGTGCCGGTCGGTTCTGCGCTCGGCTCGCTGCTCAATGGGGCGGGCAATGATGGTGCGGCCAACCCGGACTTCAACTTCCTCAACGGCGACGACGGCAACCTCAACTACAAGCGCGGCGACATCGTCTCGGCCGCATTGAAGGGCACCCACGAGTTCGGCCTCAAGACCACCGACGGCTGGCGCGCGCTGGCGCGCGCCACCTGGGTCGGCGACGCGCGTGCCGGGCAGACGCGGCGCACCGACCTGTCGGCCGACGCCAAGAACATCGCGGTGCACAACTTCACCATGCTCGACGCCTGGGTGTCGAAGGACTTCAAGGTGCTCGACGATCGCAACGCCACCGTGCGCCTGGGCAACCAGGTGATCAGTTGGGGCGAAGACATCTTCATCATCGGCGGCATCAACCAGATCAATGCCTTCGACCTGCGCAAGCTGCACACGCCCGGCACGCAGGTGAAGGAAATCCTGCGCCCGGCGCCGATCCTGAGCATCAACACCGGCCTGACCGACACGCTCAGTGCCGAGGCTTACTACCAGATCCGCTGGAACGCCTTCCGCTTCGACCCGGTGGGCACCTTCTTCTCGGGGGCCGATGTGGTCGGCGCCGGCCAGCGGGCGGCCTACATCCCGAGCTCGGTGCTCAGCGGCTTCGGCCTGTGCACGCCGCCTACGCCCTGCGGCGACATCGGCTCGGGCATCCAGCCCGGCATCAACGTCGTCGGCTTCGAGAGCGACAAGCTGCCACCCAAGGGCAAGCAGTTCGGCCTGGCGCTGCGCTTCAAGCCCAAGGGCGCCGACACCGAGTACGCGCTGTACTACGAGCGCTACCACGACAAGCTGCCGTTCACGACGTTGTTCACCGACCCGGCCTATGCCGCGCAAAACGTGGCCAACATCGGCTACTACAACGAATACGGCCGCGACAAGAATCTGTACGGCGCGTCGTTCAACACCAAGGCCGGCCCGGTGGCGGTCGGTGGCGAAATCTCCTACCGCCCGCGCGATTCGGTGGCCGTCGACGGCAGCGTGCCGTTCGCCGGCAAGTACAGCATATTCGAGCCGGCCAATGCCGATGCCAACGGCCGCATCACGGTGCGCGGCTACGTCGAGGAAAAGAAGATCCAGGCCCACCTGACCGCGCTGTACTTCACCGAGGTCAACTCACCGGCCGGCGCGCTGGTCAAGGCGCTCGGCGCGGCCGAAGGCACGCTGCTGGCCGAAGTGGCGGTGACGCATTACCCGAACCTGAAAGTCGGCACGATTCCGTACCTGATCTTCCCGTCGTACGAGTCACCGACCAAGACCTCGGCCGGGTATGCCTTCGAGTTTGACCTGAGCTATCCGCGCGTCTGGGGCAGCGACTGGAACCTGACCCAGGTGACGGTGTTCACGCATGACCTCAAAGGCATCTCACCGAACACGCTGCCCTTCGTCAAGGGCCGAAAGTCGCTGTTCCTCGGCTTGAACTTCGACTACAGCTCGGTGTGGAAGATGCAGTTCGGCTACGCCGCCTTCTTCGGCGGTGGCCTCTCCAACATCATCCGTGACCGCGACAACTTCAGCGCCAGCCTGTCGTACAGCTTCTGACAATTCCCCGCCGTTCGATGCTTGCTCGGTTCGTCAGCGCCATCGAACGGCTGGTCTTCGGCCAACGGGCTGAGTTGTTGC
>JANOKY010000269.1:0-12576 GCA_031419635.1 Burkholderiales bacterium
GAACAAGATCGTGCTCGGCAAGCTGTCGGGCCGCAATGCCTTCAAGCAGCGGCTGCATGAACTCGGCATCCAGTTCGAGGCCGAGGCCGACATCAACGCCGCGTTCGCCAAGTTCAAGGAACTTGCCGACCGCAAGAGCGATATCTTCGACGAGGACATCATCGCCCTGGTCGGCGACGAAAGCGTCACGCATGAAATCGAGCACTATCGCCTGCTCGCGCTGGCGCAGCACTCGGAGACCGGCGAGCGCCCGCATGCGCGCGTCGCCTTCGCCATCGGGGCCGAAGAGTTCCACACCGAAAGCGATGGCAACGGCCCGGTCGACGCCAGCCTGAAAGCGATCGAGTCCAAGGTCCAGAGCGGCGCCGAATTGCTGCTCTATTCCGTCAATGCCATTACCAGCGGCAGCACAGAATCGCAAGGCGAGGTGACAGTGCGTTTGCAACAAGGCGGGCGCATCGTCAACGGCGTCGGGGCCGACCCCGACATCGTTGTTGCGTCGGCCAAGGCCTACCTCGCAGCGTTGAACAAGCTCCACAGCAAGGCCGAACGCGTGGCTGCCCAGGGGTGAAACAGGTTTCCGTTACAAGCTAAGGGAAATCCCAGCATCAACTTGAGGAAAACCACGCAAGTCCATGTCTTGCGTGGTTTTTTTCTGTCGCCTACACTCAGGCGTGAATGTACTGGGGGTTTACCCTTTGTCGCGAAAACTGTTTCAGTTCGATACCGCGCCTGCGCGCCTGCTGCCCTGGCTGCTGGCGTTGGCCGCGCTGGTGCTCGTGCCGCTCGACGCTGTCTCCAAGCCGCGCGCCTCCAAGAGCCAACTGGTCGTTAAGAAGAAAGCCAGTGGCAAGCTGCGGGCACGGGCTCTGGCGCGCGTCGAACCGGCGCGGCCGTCGTTCGGCCAGATCTCAGGGCTGCATGCCGGCGGCGATGCGCTCGATTTGAAGTCGAGCGTCGCGCTGGTGCTCGACCAGGACACCAACGAGGTGCTGTTCAGCAAGAACCCGCAGGCCGTGCTGCCGATCGCCTCGATCACCAAACTGATGACCGCCCTGGTGGTCAGCGAGGCCAAGCAGCCCCTGGACGAGGTGCTGAGTATCAGCGCCGAAGACATCGACACTGAAAAAGGCAGCCGCTCGCGCTTGCAGGTCGGTACGCGGCTGTCGCGTGAAGAGATGCTGCACTTGGCCCTGATGGCCAGCGAGAACCGCGCCGCCAACGCCCTCGGCCGCCACTACCCCGGCGGCGCGCAGGCGTTCGTCGCAGCGATGAACCGCAAGGCGCTGGTGCTGGGCATGAAGGACACCCATTACGTCGAGCCAACGGGGCTGTCGAGCCGCAACCAATCCAGCGCCACCGACCTGGCCGTGCTGGTGCGCGAGGTCGACAAGCATCCGCTGATCAAGCAGCTTTCGACCTCACCCGACTACCAGGTCGCGCTGGGCGCACGCAATGTGCAGTTCCGCAATACCAACGGCCTGGTGCGCAGCGGCGAGTGGGACATCGGCGTGCAAAAAACCGGCTACATCACCGAGGCCGGCCGCTGCCTGGTGATGCAGGCGCAACTCTCGGGCCGCAAGCTGATCATGGTCTTGCTCGATTCAGCGGGCAAGTATTCACGCATCGGTGACGCCGAGCGCATCCGAAAGTGGGTCAGCGAATTGCCGGCGGTGCCCCGCGCACCCGCGGCCGTCGCGGCCATCGCGCCGCTGGTCTGAGGCTCAGGCCTTGTGGTACCCCAGCGCGGCAGATATCTGCTTCGCGGTGGCCTTGACCCGATCGACCCAGGCGTCTTCCAGGCGATCGGCCGGCGCTGAAATCGACAGCCCGGCGACCAGGCGGTCGCTGTCGTCGTAGATGCCTGCGGCCAGGCAGCGCACCCCGATCTCCAGCTCTTCGTCGTCGCGCGCCACGCCGCGCGCGCGCACGCTGTCGAGCTCGCGCTCCAGGCCTGGCAGTTGCGTCAGGCTGTTGCGTGTGTGCCCGGCCAGGCCAGTGCGCGCGGCGTAGGCGCGCACGCGGTCGCGGTCGTCGCTGGCCAAAAACAGCTTGCCCACCGAGGTCAGGTGCAGCGGCGCGCGGCCACCGACGGCGCGCACCACCTGCATGCCCGAGCGCTCGCTGTAGGCGCGTTCGATGTAGACGATCTCGTCGCCCTGGCGCACTGACAAGTTCACCGCCTGGTGCGTCAGCTTGTGCAGCTCGCGCATCGGTTCGAGCGCTGCGTCGCGCACGTCCAGCCGGCCTTTGACCAGGTTGCCGAGTTCGAGCAGGCGCATGCCCAGCCGGTAGGTGCCGGCCTGCGGACGGTCGACGTAGCGGCCCGCCACCAGGTCGTTGAGGATGCGGTGCGCGGTCGAGGGGTGCAGCCCCGTGCGCTCGCTGATCAGCTTGAGCGCCAGCGGCTCGGGCTGGGCCGCAAGCACGTCGAGCAGGGCAAAGCTGCGCTCGAGCACCTGGATGCTGGGGGTCTTGTTGTCTTTGGTGACCATGCCGGGCATTGTCTTTCGCTGTGCGAATTCTTGCATGGCGAAATCACGCACCGGATATCGGAAGCGATGGTGGTGATGTCCAGTTATCAACCAAGGCCGAGCGCAGTGATCGCTGCAGCGCCGGAACGCACCGCGCCTTCGAGCGTGGCCGGGTAGGGGCCGTCGATGTAGTCACCGGCCGCCACCAGGTTCGGCGCGATGGCGAGCGGCGGGCGCGACAGCCCCGGTGCGCAGAGAAAGGTGGCGCGCCGCTCGGCCAGCGTGCGCAAGACCTGCGGCGGCTCGCGCCAAGTGGCCTCGGCGAAAGCGTCCTGCGCTTGGCGCAGCGTGGCTGCGGCGGTGGCCTCCAGGCCGCGTTCGACCCAGCGGCGGGCGCCGCTGACGACGAAGGCGAACAGGCCGTCGCGTGGGCCGCCGCCGTCGATCGCACCGAGATCGAAGACAAACTGTGCCGGCGCCTCATTGCTCACATGCAGCGCGGTCATCGCCTGTGCCAGGCGCGTACCGCGGCTGCGCAGGTAGACGGTGACGATCGGCTCGTAGTCGAACGCCGCCGCACGCGCGGCCCAGGCCGGTGCAACGGTGCCGGCCAGTCGCGCGGCTTCGGGGGCCGTGCAGGCCAGCACGACGGCGTCGAAAGCCTCACCGTCGATATCCCAGCCACGGGACCGCGGCGTCAGCGCGATGCAGCGCCTGCCGCAACGCAGCTCGGCGCCGGCTGCGGCCAGCCAGCGCTCAGCCGGCTCGGGAAACAGGGCCGACAGGGGCAGCCGCGGCAACAGCAGGTCGGCCGAGCCCGGGCCACTGAACAACGCATCACGCAGCACGCGCAGGAAGACGCGCGCGCTGGCCTGGTGCGCGGGCGTGTTCAGCGCGGCCACGCACAGCGGCTCGATCAAGGATTCGCGCACCCGCTTTGAGAGGCCCTGCGTCAGGGTTGCAACGCTGGTCTGGGCCTCGGCCTCAAAGCCGCCCAAGCGCCAACGCAGCGCGGCGCCGAGCAGGCCGCAGCGCTCGCTCAGCGACCAGCCGTGCCGGCCGAGCACGGCGCGCACGAAGGCCAGGGCAGGCGCACCGGCGGGCAGGCGCAGGCCGTTGCCGTCGGGGTCGACCAACGCCAGCGGCTGGCGTCGAAACAGTGCCTCGGGGTCGGCGCCGACGCGGCGCATCAAGGCCAGCGTGTCGCGGTAGGCGCCGATCAGGATGTGCTGGCCGTTGTCGAGCGACAAACCGTCGGGCTGATCGACGCCGCGCGCACGACCGCCGAGCTGCAGCGCCATCTCGATCAGCGTGACGTGGTGGCCCGCCTCGGTGGCGCGAACCGCCGCGGCGATGCCGGCCCAGCCGCCGCCGACCACTGCCACCCGCAGTCGCATCGGGCTCAGCGTTCCCGCCAATGGGTGTGCATGGCGATCCAGACCTTGCGCAGCGGCGTCAATGCGACGCGCTGGTGCAGCACCTGGAAGTTGTCGGCCTCGATCTCGCGCAGCAACGTGCGGTAGATCTGCGCCATCGCCAGCCCCGGGCGCTGGCTGCGCCGGTCGGCCGCGGGCAGCAGCGCCAAGGCTTCGTCGTAGGTGCGGTGTGCGCGCGTGGCCTGCAAGCGCATCAGTTGGCTGAAGCGCTCGCTGTAGCCCCACGGCGCCTTGCGTTCGAGCAGTTCGCTGGCCTTGACGTCGAACTGCTTGAGCTCGTTCAGCGGCAGGTAGATGCGTCCGCGCCGCGCATCGTCACCGACGTCGCGAATGATGTTGGTGAGCTGCATCGCCAGGCCGAGCCGGTGGGCGTAAGTGATCGTCGCGGCCTGGCTGCGGCCGAAGATGTTGGCCGCGACCTCGCCGACCACGCCGGCCACCAGGTGGCAGTAGCGCGCCAGCCCGGTGAAGTCGAGGTAGCGGGTTTGCTGCAGGTCCATCTCGCAGCCTTCGATCACCGCCAGCAGGTGCGCCGCTTCGATGCCGTAGCGGGCGGTGTGCGGCATCAAGGCGTGCATCGCCGGGTGGCTGGGCTGGCCGCCGAAGGCACTGCCCACCTCCTTGCGCCACCACGCCAGCTTGGTCGCGGCCACGCCCGGGTCCTGGACTTCGTCGGTGACGTCGTCGACCTCGCGGCAGAAGGCGTAGAACGCGGTGATCGCGGCGCGTTGCGGCGGCGGCAGGAAGCGGAAGGCGTAATAAAACGACGAGCCGCTCTTGGCCGCCTTGTCCTGCACGTACTGCTCGGGGGTCATAGGCTGCGCTCGTCGTGGGCCCGGGGCACGCGGGCAACGGTCAGCAGCGGTGGCGCCATGAGCAGCGCGCGCCAGGCCAGTCGCGGCAGGTCGGCCTTGCCGAGCGTCGGCCGTTGCGACAGGGTGTTGAAGCCGCCGGCTTCGATCTTGTCGAGCACACGCAGGCCGCCTTGCACGACCAGGCGCAACTCCCAGCCCATGCGCCCGGGCATGCGGTGCACCAGCGGCGCACCGCTGTGCATGGTCTCGCGGACCCAGGCGGCCAGCGATCGCAGCAGGGCGCGGCTGGCTGGGCTGTCATTGCCGGCCTGCAAGCCAGCGGCGTCCAGACCGAAGCGTGCCGCGTCGCTCGCCGGCACGTAATTGCGTCCGCGCGGCAGGTCGATCGACAGGTCCTGCCAGAAGTTGATCAACTGCAAGGCCGTGCAAATCGCATCGGATTGCGCCAGCGCCTCCTGCCCGGTTACGCCGGCCAGGTGCAACAGCAGGCGGCCAACCGGGTTCGCTGAGCGCGAGCAGTAGTCGAGCAGCTCGGCGCGGTCCGCGTACAGCGGGTTGCCGGTGTCCTGCGCAAAGGCACTCAGCAGATCGTTCAAGGGGCCGAGCGGCAGATGGTGCTTTGCGATGGCGGCGGCCAACGGCTCGAATACCGCTTGCCAGCGGCCCTGGCTGTCGCCAGCGGCAGCGCGCTGCAAGGCCCGTGCGTACTGGTCCAGCAGGGCCAGCCGCTCGCTCGCGCTGGCGCTGCCTTCGTCGGCGATGTCGTCGGCCGTGCGCGCGTAGTGGTAGATCGCGGCCACGGCGGGGCGCAGCGCGTGCGGGCACAACCAGGAGGCGACCGGGAAGTTTTCGTAATGCTCGATGCTCACGGGGGCCGATTGTCTCTCCCGGTCGCAAGCCCGTGCCTCGTCATCCGCGGCGGTAGATTGACACCCGCCGAGGGCCTGATTATATTAATGACCGGTCAGTCAGTAACAAGATTCCGAGCCGCCCGCCACCCTGGTGACTTCGGCTGCAAAGACGAAAGACGCTCATGCGCACCCAGCCACGCTTTGCCCCCGTCCGTCGCGCCGCGACGGATGCTCGAGCGCTCATTGCCATTGCCCTGGCACTGAGCTTGGCCGCCTGCTCCAAGCCAGCCGCCGCGCCCGAACCGGTGCGCGCGGTGCGCACCCTGACGGTGGCAGCGGGCCAGGCTGGTGGTGTGGCCGACTATGCCGGCGAGGTGCGGGCCCGCGTCGAATCCAGGCTCGGCTTTCGCGTTGCCGGCAAGATGGTCAGCCGGCCGGCCGACTTGGGCGACAGCGTCAAGGCCGGCCAGGTTCTGGCCAGCCTGGACCCGCAGGATTTGCGCCTGGGCCAGGACGCGGTGCGCTCGGCGGTGCAGGCCGCGCGCGCCAACCACGATCAGGCGCTGGCCGATTTCAAGCGCTACAAGGATCTGCGCGACCAGGGCTTCATCAGTGCCGCCGAACTCGAGCGCCGCGACAACACCCTGAAGGCGGCGCAGGCGCAGTTCGAGCAGGCCCAGGCGCAGGCCGGCGTGCAGAGCAACCAGGCCCGCTAGAGCACCTTGGTGGCTGACGTCAGTGGTGTCGTCACCGCCGTCGAAGCCGAGCCTGGCGCCGTGCTCAGCGTTGGCGCCCCGGTGCTGCGGCTGGCGCAGGATGGCCCGCGCGACGTGGTGTTCTCAGTGGCCGAAGACCAGGCCGCTGGCTTGCGCGCCCTGCAAGGTCGCGCAGGCGCATTGCAGGTGCGGATGTGGAGGGCCGACGCGGCACCCTTGCCTGCCAGCGTGCGCGAAGTCGCCGCCGCCGCTGACCCGGCCACGCGCACCTATGTCGTCAAGGCCGACATCGGCCAGGCCGCCGTGCGCCTGGGCCAAACCGCCACGGTCTCGATCGCGCTACCGGCGGTGGCTGGTGTCGTCACGCTGCCGCTGGCCGCTGTGTTCGAGCAGCAGGGCAAGAGCAGCGTGTGGTTGCTCGACAAGGCCACGATGACCGTGCGCGCGCAAGCGGTCGTGGTCGGCGGCTCTGAAGGCAACCTGATCGTGGTGGCCAGTGGCTTGTCGCCCGGCCAGCAGGTGGTCAGCGCCGGTGTGCATGTGCTGACGCCGGGACAGAAGGTCACGCTGTACGGTGCAGCGACGGCCGCGGCCAGTGTCTCCGCACGTTGAGCGCGGGGACGCGATGCAAACCCTCGACGCCGCGCCGTCGCGCTTCAACATCTCGCGTTGGGCGCTCTAACACCCGACGCTGACACGCTACCTGATGGTCGTGCTGCTGGTGCTGGGCTTTACCGCCTACTTCCAGCTCGGGCAGGACGAAGGCCCGCCGTTCACCTTCCGCGCGATGGTGGTGCAGGCTTTCTGGCCCGGCGCCTCGGCCGAACAGATGGCCGAGCAGGTGACCTCGAAGATCGAGCGCGCGTTGCAGGAAGTGCCCTATGCCGACGTGCAGCACAGCTACCCCAAACCCGGCGAGTCGCTGACGATGCTGCAGCTCAAGGACAGCTCGCCGGCCAAGGAAGTGGCCAACACCTGGTACCAGGTCAGGAAGCGCGTTGGCGACATGCGCTCCACCTTGCCCTCGGGCGTGATCGGCCCGGTCTTCAACGACGACTTCGGTGACGTCTACGGCTCGATCATCGCGCTGTCGGCCGATGGTTTTTCCGACGAAGATCTGCGCCAGCATGCCGACGTCGTGCGCCAGCGCCTGCTGCGTGTGCCCGATGTGGCCAAGGTCGAGCTGTTCGGCGTGCAGCCGGCAAAACTCTTCGTCGAAATCTCGCACAAGCGCCTGGCCACGCTGGGCCTCGATCTCAACCAGGTCATCGCCCAGCTCGGTGCGCAAAACGCCGTCGAAGGCGCAGGCTTGCTCAATGCCGGCAGTGAGAACCTGCAGGTGCGCATCGGCGGCCAGTTCAACTCGGTCGAGGAGTTGCAACGCTTCCCGATCCGCGGCGTCAATGCCGCCACCGGTGCGGCCAGCACGCTGCGGCTGTCGGACATCGCCGAGATCAAGCGCGGCTATGTCGATCCGCCGGCCGTGAAGGTGCGGCACCAGGGCAAGGAGGTGATTGCGCTGGGCATCTCGATGGCCAAGGGCGGCGACATCATCCGTCTGGGCCCCGCGTTGCGGGCCGAGTTGGGGGCGATCCAGCTCGCGCTGCCGATCGGCATCGAGACGATCCAGGTGCAGGACCAGGCGGCAGCGGTGTCGCACTCGGTCGGCGAGTTCGTGCGCGTGCTGATCGAGGCCGTGGTCATCGTGCTGGCGGTGAGCTTCATCGCGCTCGGCCTGCACACCAAGCCGCTGCGCGTCGATATCTGGCCTGGCCTCGTGGTCGGCATCACGATTCCCCTGGTGCTGGCGATCACCTTCGTGACGATGTTCTATTGGGGCATTGGCCTGCACAAGATCTCGCTCGGCTCGCTGATCATCGCCCTGGGCCTGTTGGTCGACGACGCGATCATCTCGGTCGAGATGATGGTGCGCAAACTCGAAGCGGGCTACGACAAGATGCGCGCCGCCACCTTCGCCTACGATGTGACGGCAATGCCGAGGCTCACCGGCACGCTGATCACTGCCGCGGGCTTCCTGCCGATCGGGATGGCCAAGTCGGTGACCGGTGAGTACACCTTCGCGATCTTCGCCGTCACCACCGCGGCGCTGGTGATCTCGTGGCTGGTCTCGGTGTACTTCGTGCCGTACCTGGGTGCCTGGCTGCTGCACACGCGCAGCAAGGTGCACGGCGAGGGCGCCCACGAGTTATTCGACACGCCGTTCTACTCGCGCTGTCGGCGCACGGTGGATTGGTGCGTCGAGCACCGCTGGATCACGATCGGCGCCACGCTGCTGAGCTTCGCGCTGGGCATCGTCGGCATGGGCCGTGTGCAGCAGCAGTTCTTCCCCGATTCGAGCCGGCCCGAGGTGCTGGTTGACCTGTGGCCGCCCGAGGGCTCGACGATCCAGCAGACCGACGAGCTGTCGCGCCGCTTCGAGCTGAGGATGATGAAGGAGGCCAGTGTGGCTTCCGTCACCGCGTGGATCGGCTCGGGCGTGCCGCGCTTTTACCTGCCGCTGGACCAGGTCTTTCCGCATAGCAATGTCAGCCAGTCGATCGTGCTGCCCAAGGACCTGGCCGCGCGCGAAGAATTGCGTCAGCGTTTGCCGGCCCTCCTGGCCACCGAGTTCCCCGAGGTCCGCGGCCGTGTCAAGCTGCTGCCCAACGGGCCGCCGGTGCCATACCCGGTGCAGTTCCGCGTCGTCGGGCCCGATGTGAAGGGCGTGCGCGCCCAGGCCGATGAAGCCAAGGCGGTGCTGCGCGCCAATCCGAACATGCGCGGCGTCAACGACAACTGGAACCAGTCGGTCAAGGTGCTCAAGTTGGCCATCGACCAGGACAAGGCGCGCGCGCTGGGCGTCACCAGCGCGGGCCTGGCACTGGCTTCGCGCACGGTGCTGTCGGGCACCACCGTGGGCCATTACCGCGAAGGCGACCGCCTGATCGACATCGTGCTGCGCCAACCCGCCGACGAGCGCAACGCCATCACCGACCTGGCCGCCGCCTACCTCCCCACAGCCAGTGGGCGGGCGATCCCGCTGTCGCAGATCGCACGCACCGATCTCGCTTGGGAGCCGGGAGCGATCTGGCGCGATAACCGCGATTTCGCCGTCACGGTGCAGGGCGACGTAATCGAAGGCGTGCAAGGCCCGACAGTGACTGCCCAGGTCTGGCCCGAGCTGCAAAAACTCAAGGCCCGGCTGTCGGTGGGCTACGACATCCAGATCGCCGGCGCGGTGGCCGAAGCCGGCAAGGGCCAAGTCTCGATCGCGGCGGGTGTTCCGGTGATGCTGTTCATCATGTTCACGCTGCTGATGCTGCAATTGCAAAGCGTGTCGCGCGCGATCCTGGTGGTGCTGACCGCGCCGCTGGGCATTGCCGGCGTGGCGGGTGCCTTGCTGCTGCTGAACCGGCCGTTCGGCTTCGTCGCGCTGCTCGGTTTCATTGCCCTGGCCGGCATGATCATGCGCAACTCGGTGATCCTGATCGACCAGATCGAGCAGGACCGCCGCCGCGGTGTGCCGACCTGGAACGCCATCGACGAATCGGCTGTGCGCCGCTTCCGTCCGATCGTGCTGACGGCCGCTGCCGCGGTGCTGGCGATGATCCCGCTGTCGCGCAGCGTCTTCTGGGGGCCGATGGCGGTGGCGATCATGGGTGGCCTGATCCTGGCCACGGCGCTGACCCTCCTGGCGCTGCCGGCGATGTAGGCGGCGTGGTTTCGCGTGAAGCGCGAAATCACGCCGCCCGCCTGATGCTCGCGGCGTGGTTCAGGGTGAAGAGAGAGCCGAGGGTCGCAAGCTAGAATTGCCGGCTTGAACCTGTTTGAAGGGGTCGCACAGCGACCCCGCCATCCTGTTGGATGCAATCCCCCTCGCGCGGGTGGCGAAATTGGTAGACGCACCAGGTTTAGGTCCTGACGCCAGCGATGGCGTGGGGGTTCGAGTCCCCCCCCGCGCACCAGATTGACTTCTACACATCCAGAGCCAGCCATCATGACGGTCACTGTCGAAACCCTCGAAAAACTGCAACGCCGCATCACCCTGACGCTGGCGGCGACCACCATCAACGGCGAGGTCGAATCGCGCTTGAAGAAGCTGTCGCGCACGGTCAAGGCCGATGGCTTTCGCCCCGGCAAAGTGCCGATGTCGGTGGTGGCCCAGCGCTACGGCTACTCGGTGCACTACGAAGTCATGAACGACAAGGTCGGCGAGGCCTTTGCCAGCGCGGCCAACGAAGCCAAGCTGCGGGTGGCCGGCATGCCCAGCATCACGCAAAAGGAAGGCAGCCCTGAAGGCCAGATCGCCTTCGATGCCACCTTCGAGGTCTACCCCGAGGTCAAGCTCGGTGACCTGTCGGCAGTGAGCCTCGAGCGCGTTTCCACCGAGGTCAGCGAAGCCGCGATCGAAAAGACCGTCGACATCCTGCGCAAGCAGCGCCGCACCTTTGCCCAGCGCCCGGCGGTCGAAGGCGCGGCGGAAACCGACCGCGTGACGATCGACTTCGAAGGCAAGCTCGATGGTGAGCCGTTCCAGGGCGGCAAGGCCAACGCCTTCCAGTTCATCATCGGCGAAGGCCAAATGCTCGCGCAGTTCGATCAAGGCGTGCGCGGCATGAAGGTCGGCGACAGCAAGACCTTCCCGGTGGCCTTCCCGGCTGACTACCAGGGCCAGGACGTGGCGGGCAAGGAAGCCGACTTCCTGGTCACGATGAAGAAGATCGAGGCGCAGCACCTGCCTGAGGTCGACGAGGCCTTCGCCAAATCGCTCGGCATCGCGGGCGGCACAGTCGAAGCATTGCGCGCCGATGTGAAGAAGAACCTCGAGCGCGAGGTCAAGTTCCGCGTCCAGGGCCGCAACAAGGCCGCGGTGATGGACGCGCTGATCTCAATCGCTGAACTGGACTTGCCCAAGGCCCTGGTCGACAGCGAAACCGAACGCCTGGTCGAAGCCGCGCGCGCCGACCTCAAGCAGCGCGGCGTCAAGGATGCGGCCACCGCGCCGATCCCGGCCGAGCTGTTCACCGCGCAAGCGGAGCGCCGCGTGCGCCTGGGTCTGGTGGTGGCCGAGCTGGTGCGCACGCACAACCTACAGGCCAAGCCCGAACAACTCCAGGCGCACATCGAAGAGATGAGTCAGAGCTACGAAAAGCCCGCCGAGGTGATGCGCTGGTACCTGAGCGATCGCCAGCGCATGGCCGAGGTCGAGGCGGTGGTGATCGAGAGCAACGTCGCCAGCCATGTGTTGGCCACCGCGCAGGTGACCGACAAGGTATTGCCGTTCGACGAGCTGATGACCGCCTGATAACCTGCTGCCGATACAGCACCCTTACCGAAAGTACCAGATGAGCGCGCAGGAAACACAAGGGCTGGGCATGGTGCCCATCGTCATCGAACAGTCGGGCCGCGGCGAGCGGGCGTACGACATCTACAGCCGTCTGCTGCGCGAGCGCATCGTGTTTCTGGTCGGGCCGGTGAATGACCAGACCGCCAACCTGGTAGTGGCGCAGATGCTGTATCTGGAGAGCGAGAACCCCGACAAGGACATCTTCCTGTACATCAACTCGCCGGGCGGCAGCGTCAGTGCCGGCATGTCGATTTTCGACACGATGCAATTCGTCAAACCCGACATCTCGACCATGTGCATGGGGCTGGCCGCGAGCATGGGCTCGTTTCTGCTGATGGCTGGCGCAAAAGGCAAGCGCCTGTCGCTGCCCAATTCGCGGGTCATGCTTCACCAACCGTCGGGTGGTGCCCAGGGGCAGGCCACAGACATCGAAATCCACGCCCGCGAGATCCTGAAAACCCGTGAGCAGCTCAACCGCATCTATGCCGAGCGCACCGGTCAAACGCTGGAAAAAATCCAGGCCGATATGGAGCGTGATTTCTTCCTCGACCCCCAGGAAGCCAAGGCCTACGGGTTGATCGACCAGGTGATCGACAAAAGGCCTTGACGGTCGGCCTGGCCGGGGCGTGATTCACGCCACGAAAAGGGGCTCTTTTCGGCGCCTGTGCAGGCCTGGGGCTTGCACTATCATTGCCTGAACTCCCCAGGCTCCATCCATGCCCGAGAAAAAAGGCAGCTCCAGCGAAAAGGTACTTTATTGCTCGTTCTGCGGCAAGAGCCAGCACGAGGTGAAGAAGCTCATCGCCGGCCCGTCGGTGTTCATCTGCGACGAGTGCATCGAGCTGTGCAATGACATCATCCGTGACGAGGTGCCGGCCGATTTGCCCGGCGCCAAGACGGCCAAGTCCGACCTGCCGACGCCCAGCGAAATCAAGGG
>JANOKY010000270.1:0-6785 GCA_031419635.1 Burkholderiales bacterium
CGACGCTCACACTGCCGCGCCGAACAGCGAGCCGCGGGCCACCGCCGACCCGACGACAAGACTGGCCGTGGAGGCGACGCCGACATTGGTGCCGAGCACAGCGGCACGCAGCCAGCCGATGTGATCGCTGCGGTGGCGTTCAGGATGGGTGCTGCGGGGCATCGGCTGGCGTCTCAAAACAGCGTCATTTGGCGTTCTCGACTTTGCTGTCCTCTTGCTTGGCCGCCGCCAGCGCTTCGGGCTCGAGATGCTCGGCACCGAGGTTCAGGCGGATGAAAATGCCCCACGCGGCCAGCAGGGCGGCGGCCATCAGGCCGATGGCCGCTGCATAGGGCAGATTCGACGGGTCGTCGCGGCTGAAGCGGAAGACCGCCACCAGGGCCTCGATCGACAGCGCCACCACCAGCACGACCAGGAAGCGCGACAGGAAACGGCGCACCCGCGACGGCGAGCTCATGTGCGATGCGCGCTGGATCTCTTCCTCGACGATGGTCTGGCCGAGTTCGAGCGCGGCCACGGCGATGGTCAACAGGGCGATGCAGTTGAGCAGACCGTCGATGCGTGCGGCAGCGCCCCGGCCGTTGAAGGGCACGACGGCCTGGAACAACTCGTGGCCGGCGAACGCCAGCAGCGCGAACGCGCTGACGACGAACATCACGCTGATCACCATGTGGCCAGCAGGGAACAGCCTCAGCAGCAGTTTCATCGTCGCTCAGGCTTCGATGATCACCTTCAGCGCCTGCGTCTCGGCCGCCTTGGCGAAGGTGTCGTAGGCCTGCAGGATCTCGGCGAGCTTGAAGCGGTGCGTGATCAACTGCGTGGCATCGATGCGTTTGGACTGCACGGTTTGCAGCAGCAGCGGGATCGACACCGTATCGACCAGGCGGGTGGTGATGGTCACGTTGTGCGACCACAGCCGCTCGAGGTGCAGATCGACCTTGCTGCCGTGCACGCCGACGTTGGCGATGGTGCCGCCCGCGGCCACCACGTCTTCGCACAGCGTGAAGGTGGCCGGGATGCCGACGGCTTCGATGGTGGTATCGACGCCGCGCCCGCCGGTCAGCGCCATCACCTGCTGGGCCGCGTCGCCACCCTTGCTGTTGACGGTGGCTGTGGCGCCGAAACGCTTGGCCACCGCGAGCCGGTTGTCGTCGACATCGACCATGATGATCTGGGCCGGCGAATAGAGCTGCGCCGTGAGCAGCGCCGCCAGGCCAATCGGCCCCGAGCCGACGATGGCCACGCTGCTGCCGGGATGGACCTTGCCGTTCAACACGCCGCATTCGAAGCCGGTCGGCAGGATGTCGCTGAGCATCACCAGGGCTTCTTCGTCGGCGCCCGCGGGGATCGGATGCAGGCTGGTGTCGGCATGCGGGATGCGCACGAACTCGGCCTGCGTGCCGTCGATCTTGTGGCCGAGGATCCAGCCGCCCGTCGTGCAGTGCGACGTCATGCCCTTGCGGCACGGCGGGCAGCGTCCGCAGGCGCTGATGCACGAGATCAACACGCGGTCGCCGGGCTTGAACGTGGTGACCCCCGTGCCGATGGCATCGACCACGCCGACGCCTTCGTGGCCGAGGATGGTGCCGGGCTGGCAGGTCGGCACATCGCCTTTGAGGATGTGCAGGTCGGTGCCGCAGATCGTCGTGCGCGTGATCCGCACGATCGCGTCGCCGGCTTGCGCCAGGGTCGGCTTGGGCCGGTCTTGCAGCGCTTTTTGGCCGGGGCCGTTGTACACGAGGGCTTGCATGGCGGGGCTTTCGTTGCGGTCAGTCGATCAACACAAAATCGATGAAACCGCGCTCGACATCGGTCGACACCAGCTCGACGCGCACCCGCTGCCCGATGTCGAGCTCGGGCCCGCGGCCGGTCAGCTTGCCTTCGACCGGCGGCGTGAAGGTGCGCACCCAGGTGTTGCTGTCGGAGCGGCCGGTGACGATGGCGTCATAGCGCTGGCCGATATGCGATTCGAGCAACAGCGCGGCCTCGCACTTGCGCAGCTTGCGCTCGACTTTCTGCGCCGCGTCTTCCTGCTGGCTGCAATGCGCCGCCAGTTCCGTCAACTCGGCACCGCTGTAGGGCGGCGGGGCGGGCGCCAGCGTGGCCTTGAGCATGCGCGAGGTGATCAGGTCGGGGAAGCGCCGGTTCGGCGCCGTCGAGTGGGTGTAGTCGCGCACCGCCAGGCCAAAGTGGCCGATCGGTGCTGCGCCGGGTTGCTCGACGACGTACTCGCCCGAGCCCATCAGCTTGACGATGACCAGCGACAGGTCGGGGAAGCGCAACGGATCGGCCTTGCGACGCTTGGCCAGGAACAGCTCGAGCGCGCGCGAGTCGGGCGCCTTGGGCAAGGCTTCGCCATATTTGCGCGCCTCGTCGGCAATGCGCGCCCAGCGCTCGGGCGAGCGCACCACGCGGCGCAGCGAAGCGCCGCCATGCTCGGCCAGGAAATGCGCGGTGGCCCGGTTGGTGGCGATCATCAGCTCTTCGATCAACTGCCTCGCGCGGTTCTGCACCTGCTGGCGGATCTCGACCACCCGCTCGCCTTCGTACACCGCGCGCGGCTGCAAGGTCTCGAACTCGAGCGCGCCCTCGGCGTGGCGGCGCGCGCGCAGGCGCTGCGCCACCTCGTCTTGGCTGCGCAGTTGCTGCTCCAGGCCCGGCACCGCGGCGGCAGCATCGGGCAGCGGGCCCTGCCCTTCGATCCATGCCGACAGCGCGTCGTACGCCAGCTTGGCTTTGTTGTGCACCCGCGCCCGCTGCACGCTGGACTGCGTCAGCGTGGCATCGGCGGCAATGAGCATCGTGGTGACGACGGCCAGCCGGTCCTGCCCCGGATTGAGCGAGGTCAGGTCGGTCGACAGCCGCTCGGGCAGCATCGGGAAGATGCGCGCCGCGGTATAGACACTGGTGGTGTTCAGACGCGCGTGGTCGTCGATCGGCGAGCCCTTGGCCACCAGCACATCGACATCGGCCACCGCCACATAGACCTTGACGGCGCCACCCGGCAGCAGCTCGCAGGCGGTGAGTTGATCGAGGTCGCGCGAGTCGTCGTTGTCGATCGAACACCAGGGCAGCGCCGTCAGGTCCTGCACCCGCGCGTCGGCATCGCGGCCTGGGCCGCCGATCGAGGCCAACTGCTGGGCGACGGCGGCGCCGAACTCCGGCTCGAGGCCGCGCTCGGTCATCGTTTCAGTGGCGATGCGCACCAGGTCGGCGCGGCGGCCGGCAGGCGTTCGGTTCATGGGCAGATCCTTTCTTTTGACACGATGCGCGGGTACGCCACCTGCGACCCTGCGCGCGGACCCGGGTTGCGTCTGTTCGTCAACGCACAGACCGGCCGGGCCGCAGCGAATAGCTTCATACGCTGATGACAGGCGACGCCGCAGCCAAGATCTTCGCTCATCCTGGCGCCTTCGTGATCCAGACGCTGAAGGCGTTTCGCGCCAACCAGGGCCTGTTGCTGGCCGGGGCGGTGGCGTACTACGCCTTGCTGTCGATCGTGCCGATGTTGATCCTGACGGTGATCGCGCTGTCGCACCTGATCGACCAGACCGAACTGTTGACCACCCTGGGCCGCTACCTCGAATGGCTGGTGCCGGGTCAGTCGAAGGCCGTGGTGGCCGAACTGGCCAACTTCCTGGCCCACCGCGACGTGGTCGGCTGGGTGCTGCTGGCAACGATGCTGTTCTTCAGCTCGCTGGCCTTCACCGTGCTCGAGAGCGCGATGTCGGTGATCTTCCACCACCGCGTGGACATCCGCCGCCGCCCCGTGCTGGTGTCGCTGCTGATGCCCTATGCCTACATCCTGTGCCTCGGCCTGGGCCTGCTGCTGGTGACCCTGGTGGCCGGCAGCTTGCAGGTGCTGGGCCTGGAACGGCTCGAATTTCTCGGCCGCAGTTGGTCGCTCGGCGGCGCCTCGCGGGTGCTGCTGTACCTGCTCGGGCTGGCCGGCGAAATTTTTGTGCTGACTTCGATCTACCTGGTGATGCCCGTCGGCCGGCTGTCGCTGTCGCACGCGCTGCTCGGCGGCGTGACGGCCGCGCTGCTGTGGGAAGTTTCGCGCCACGCCCTGGTGTGGTACTTCGCCACGCTGTCGCAGATCGGCGTCGTCTACGGCTCGCTGACCACCGCCATTGCGGTGCTGCTCAGCCTGGAGCTGGCCGCCACATTGCTGCTGCTGGGTGCCCAGGTGATCTCGGAGTACGAGCGGGTCGGCAAGGCGGCGATCCTGGCCACGCCGCAGCCGCTGACAACGGCACAGCCATGATGCAGGCCCTGCCACGCAGCGCGATACTGCAACGTGGTGACGCCGCCGCACTCTGAAAGCATGCCCGATGGAGTTCAAGGATTACTACAAGGTCCTGGGTGTCGAGCACAGCGCCAGTGACGACGAGATCAAGAAGGCCTTTCGTCGCCTCGCGCGCAAGCACCACCCCGACATCAGCAAGGCCGCCGATGCGTCGGCGCGCATGCAGGAGCTCAACGAAGCCCACGAAGTGCTGCGTGACAAGGAAAAGCGCGCCGCCTACGACCGCGTCGGCCAGGGTGCGCAGGCTGGACAGACGTTCCAGCCGCCGCCGGGCTGGGACAGCGGCTTCGAGTTCAGCGGTGGACCCGACGAATTCAGCGACGGCGCCGATCACAGCGCGTTCTTCGAAGCCCTGTTCGGCGCAGCCAGGCAACGCGCTGCGCACACCCGTGCCGGCGCGGGCACCGAGCGAAACCGCGCGCGCCGTGGCCAGGACCACCACGCCAAGATCGTGGTGCCGCTGGAAGACGCCTTCACCAGTGCGACGCGCGAGTTGACTCTGCACAGCCCCGAGATGGACGCCGCGGGCAATGTGACGCTGCGCGAACGCACACTGCAGGTGAGCATCCCCAAGGGCATCCGCGCCGGCCAGCAGATCCGCCTGGCGGGCCAGGGCTCGGTGGGCTTGGGCGACGGGCCGCGCGGCGACCTGTACCTGGAAATTGAATTCGCGCCGCACGCGCGTTGGCGTGTCGACGGGCGCGACCTGTACTTCACGCTGCGGGTCGCCCCCTGGGAAGCCGCCCTCGGCGCCACCGTCGAGGTGCCCACCCCCGACGGGCTGGTCGAAATGAACGTGCCTGCCGGCTCGCAAACCGGCCGCAAGCTGCGCCTGCGCGGGCGCGGCATCCCCGGCAGCCCGGCGGGCGACTTCTACGTGATGTTGGAGCTGGTGCTGCCGCCGGCCCTCGACGACAAGGCACGCGACGCGTACCGGCAGATGGCCCGTGAGCTGGCCTTCGATCCGCGCGCCACCCAGGGAGCCGACGCATGAACACCTCCTCGATCGCCATCGGCGTGAACCTGAGCGGCGAGCACACGCTCGACATCGAGGCCTTTGCGCTGGCCTGCGGCAGCGAGGCCGACTTCGTTCGCCTGCTGGTCGACGAAGGGCTGGTGCGGCCGCTCGCCTTGCAACCCGTGTGGCGATTCGGCGGCGAAGAGCTGGCGCGTGTGCGGCGCATCCGCCGCCTGCAGCGCGACTTCGAGGCCAACCTGCAAAGCGTGGCGGTGATGCTCGACCTGCTCGACGAAGTCGAGCGCCTTCGCGCGGCGCTGCACCGCGCCGGCATCGCCCCGCCCTGAACGCGGTGCTCGGTGCCGAGCGCACCGCCGCAAGCGTGAGCACGATCGGTTCGCCAAGGGGCGCTGACGCCGAAGGCGCAGCCGCTGGCAAAGCGACCCACCGTGAATTCTGACCCGAGCGCTTCGCCGAAGCGTGCGCTGGCGCACAGACGCTCACGCGCCCGTGGGCTGAAATTCTGTTCACCCACTTGCCGACGCAAGACCATGCCGACATCGCGGCCCATGACCACCCTGGCGCCGCCCTTCGATTCGCTTTTGAGACTTGGCCCGCGCCCACCTCCACCATGCCCCTTCGCAACAACCCCGCGACCGACTCGACGCTGCGCGGCATCCCGATAGAGGGCGCGGCCGCTCGGCGGGCGCCCACGCTGGGCTCACTGTGCATCCTGGCGCTTCTGGCTGCCTGCGGTGGCGACACCGGCGGCGGTAGCGCCGGGCTGGTGGTGGCCGCGCCGCCGCCGCTCAGCATCGACACCAGCAACTCGACCACCGCCGCCTACGGCGTGCTCGGCACCGCCAGCATCCGCGTGGCCTTCGTGCCGTCGCCCGGCGGCGTGATGCCGTTCCTGCTCGAAAACACCGGCACACAGACGGTCACCTGGGGCGGCCCGGCCGATGGTACCGGCCTGGTGCCGACGGTGCCGTTTACCTTCCCGATCGACGCCTGCACGGTCAGCTCGAACGAGCTCAAGGCGGTGTGCATCGGCTTCGGCTCGAGCCGGGTCGCCGTGATGGACCTGTCGCGGTTCACCACCACCTTGCGCGTGTCCGACATCGGCGTGCAGGAATTCGACAGTGGCGCCGGGACAGTACCCAATGTCTATTCCGGCGGCTCGTGCATCCTCTGCGGCGTGGTGGTCGATGCCGGCAAGCCACGCTTCATTGTCGGTGGCGCTGGCGGCTTTCGGGTCTTCAATTTCGGCAGCACCATCGCGGCAGCCACGTACAACATCCCGGTCGGCGAAAACTTCGCCTTCCTGCCGCAGACCGGCGGCTCGAGCTACGTCATCGCGCCGGAGTACCTGCCCGGCGGCGGCAATCGCAAATTGCGAGTGGTGGCGATGGACAGCGGCAAGACCTATGTCTGGAACAAGAATACCGATTCACCCGCCGATCTCGGCGCCGTCGGCGATGCCTTCATCTTCAGCGAAGTCGATGCCGCATCGGTCGA
>JANOKY010000271.1:0-10116 GCA_031419635.1 Burkholderiales bacterium
GATCGGGGGTGGGTGAACCCGAAGGCCGGTCATGTGGCAGGCAATGCCGCAGGGTTGCCCTGCTTGACCGCATGTCGCAAACGCGCCGAATATGCGCGACTGTTCAAGCAATGCGGCACTGACCGCACCGGGCCAAAAGCCAGGTCACACGGTCAGCGGCAATTTGACGGTCCATGCTGAAAGGTCAACCACCATTAAGTTGAAATCGAACCTGCCCGGCCTGCTGACGATGACGGCCCTATCGGCCGTCATCGGCCTGTGTGCCACTGCCGGCGCTGCAACGGCCGCCACGGATGGCGGCGACGCCAAAGCGCCATTCAAGAGCAACGCCTACATCGTGCAGATGGCCGAAATGCCGGTCACGGCCTACCAGGGCGGGATCAAGGGCTACGCGGCGACCAAACCGAACAAGGGCCAGAAGGTCGACCCCAACGCCCCGGCAGTCGTCGGCTACCTGGCGTACCTGGCGTCGCGGCAGGATGCCGCGATGCTCAGCGTCGGTGCCAGCAAGAAGCTCTACAACTACGGCTATGTATTCAGCGGTTTCGCCGCCGAAATGACCGATGCGCAGGCACAAAAACTGGCCCTGCAGCCGGGCGTGCTGGCGGTGACCAAGGACGAAGCGCGAGCGCTGGACACGTCGACGACACCGACCTTCCTGGGCCTCACTGGCCCGACCGGTTTCTGGAGTACGACCGGCGCCACCGGCGAGAACGTGATCATCGGCATGGTCGACGGCGGCATCTGGCCCGAGCATCCGAGCTTTTCTGATCGCACCGGCAGCAACGGCAACGGATCGAAGGACGGCAAGCTGTCGTACCAGCAGATCCCCGGATGGAACGGCAAGTGCACCCCTGGCGAGGCGTTCACCGGCACAGACTGCAACCAGAAGCTGATCGGCGCGCGCTACTACAACGCCGGCTTCGGCGGCAATGCCGGCATCGCCGCGAACTGGCCCTGGGAATTCAACTCGCCGCGCGACTACGGCGGCCATGGCACGCACACGTCGAGCACGGCCGGCGGCAACGCCGACGTGGCCGCGACGGGCCAGACCGCCGTCTTTGGCAACGTCAGCGGCATTGCGCCGCGCGCCCGCATTGCCGCCTACAAGGTCTGCTGGGAAACCGGTGCCGGCGGCACCTGCGCCACCAGTGACAGCGTGGCAGCCATCGACCAGGCCGTGGCCGACGGTGTCGACGTCATCAACTACTCGATCAGCGGCTCGCAGACGAATTTCCGCGACCCGGTCGAGATCGCCTTCCTTTTCGCCGCCGACGCTGGCGTATTCGTGGCGGCTTCGGCCGGCAACAGCGGGCCGACAACCAGCACCGTGGCGCACCCGGGCCCGTGGCTGACGACGGTGGCCGCAGGCACGCACAACCGCGGCGGTGCAGGCTCGGTCACGCTGGGCAACAACGCCACCTTCCCCGGTGCATCGTTCGCCAACGCCCTGGCGGCGACGCCCTTGATCGATGCGGCCTCGGCCGCCCTGGCCGGCGCCGACCCGACGAGGGCGGAACGCTGCTTCGCCGCCGCAGATAATCTCGTCGGCGGTGTGGCGACGCCGGTGCTGGACCCGGCCAAGGTGGCGGGCAAGGTCGTGCTGTGCAAGCGCGGCGCCACCGCGCTGGTCAACAAGAGCGGCGCTGTGGCGGCCGCAGGCGGCGCAGGTGCCATCATCTACAACGACCCGGCCGGAGCGACCAGCACGCTGGCGCTGATCCACGCCGTGCCCACCGTGCATGTGATCGCGGCCAGCGGCCTGACGATCAAGGCCTACATCGGGTTGGCGGGCGCTGCCGCGACGGCGTCGATCGCCAAGGCGACGATCCTGTTCAACGCGCCGGCACCCCTCACCGCCTCGTTCTCGTCGCGCGGCCCGCTGCGCGCCGGCAACGGCGACCTGCTCAAGCCCGACATCATCGCGCCCGGCCAGGACGTGCTGGCTGGCGTGGCGCCCCCCGGCAATGGCGGCAAGCTGTTCGATCTGTTCAGTGGCACGTCGATGTCCAGCCCGCACATTGCCGGCATCGCTGCGCTGTTCAAGGAACTGCATCCGGAGTGGTCGCCGATGGCGATCAAATCGGCGCTGATGACCAGCGCCGGCGACATCCTCGACGGGCCGAACACCAATCCGCTGGTGATCTTCCGCCAGGGCGCCGGGCATGTGCGGCCGAACAACGCCACCGATCCGGGGCTGGTGTTCGATTCGGGCTTCAACGATTGGCTCAACTTCATCTGCGGCACCCAGCCCGGCTCGTTCTGCTCGGCGTTCACGCCGATCGATCCGAGCGACATGAACGTGGCGTCGATCGCGATCGGCGACATGGCGGGCGTGCAGACCATCAAGCGCAGAGTCACCAACGTCGGCGGCAACCCGGCCACCTACACGCCGTCTTACACCGGCATGGCAGGCTTCACGGTGACCGTCAGCCCGGCGTCGCTGACCTTGGCCGCCGGTGAGACCAAGCCGTTCACGGTGAGCTTCACCCGAACCGCGGCGGCATTGAATGCGTATACCGGAGGCCAGCTCACGTTGAGCGACGGCACGCACAGCGTGCGCGTGCCGATGGTGGTGCGGCCGGTGGCGCTGGCAGCACCGGCGCAGGCCGGCGGGTCGTACACCGTGACCTTCGGCTACGACGGCGCGTTCTCGGCCACGGCGCGTGGACTGATCCCCGCGGCAACGGCATTGGGCGCGGTCGCCACCAATGGCTCGGTGGACTTTCCCGTCATCGTTGCCGCTGGCAGCACGTATGCCCGGTTCTCGCTGTTCGATTCCGAAGTCAGCCAGGCCAGCGACCTCGACTTGGAGGTCCGCAATGCGGCCGGCACCTTGGTTGGCTCCAGCGGCGGCGCCACGGCAGCCGAAGAGGTCAACCTCGTCAACCCGGCGGCAGGCGTCTACACGGTGCGCGTGATTGGTTTCAGCGTGCCCGTGGCCACGGCCAACTTCAAGCTGTTCAGTTGGGTGCTGGGCACTGCGGCCGCCGGCAACATGACCGTCACTGCGCCGCCCACGGCCACGACCGGCCAGACCGGCGCCATCGGCATCGCCACCAGCGGCTTGACTGCGGGCACGAAGTACCTCGGCTCGGTGGCCTACAGCGGCGCCGCCGGCTTGCCCAACCCGACCATCATTCGCGTCGACCCTTGAATCGACAACGCGAACGCTGAGTGGCAACGCTCGGCGATGCGCCCCGCGGAGTGATCCCCGGGGCGTTTTTCTTGGCCCGCCCTCAGATGCGCGGATCGGGTGACACCGGCAATGCCGGCGTCGCGCGTTCGCGCGGGCACCAGACCCAGCCGCCGCGCTGGCTGGCGTGGTAGTTCATTTCCAGCGCGGGTGCCGACGCAATCGTGATGCGCCAGCCCGGCACCAGGGCCTGCGGGTACAGCCGCCCCGGTTGCGGGCAGCCGAGCGCGCCGTCGGGCCAGATCACCGCCTGCACTGCCACCACACGCAACTGTTCGACCGCCGCGCCGCTGCGCTGCGCGGCGTCGGCCAGCAGCGCGGGCAGCAAGTGGCGCACAGCGGCAGTCCACGAAGGTTCTGCGGTCATGACAGTGCGAAGTCCTGCGGGTTGCGGCATGTCATTGGCGCAAGCGCAGGCCACGAGCAGCGCGATGCACATGGCACTGATGACGCGCATCGTGCGCTGCAATCGATTCATGCAGCGCATTGTGGCGCTGCATGCACAGGTCCCATTGCGCAACGCATGCGCGACGGCGCGGCGCGCCTGTGAACGACGCCACGCACGCGCAGTGATGCCAGCGAGCGACAGATCGGCCTTTGCAGAGGGGAAAAAGCGCGTTCTCAGAGGGAAAAACGCTTTGCGCTGTGTGTTTGCCGCAGTACCATTCGCGCCGCAGGGTGGCTGTGAAAAATGAGGGCTCATGCGGCTCTCGCCCACACCCGGCACATCAACAACATCCTTGATGGAGAAAATTGACATGGCAACTGCGAAAAAGGCTCCGGCCAAGAAGGCTCCTGCGAAAAAAGCTCCGGCCAAGAAGTCGCCGGCCAAGCCGCCGGTGAAGGCGGCAGCGAAGAAGGCGCCGGCCAAGAAGGCCCCGGCGAAGAAGGCGGCACCGGCCAAGAAGGCGGCAGCACCGGCGAAGAAGCGCACGCCCAACGCGGCGTTCATGAGGGCGATGACGCCGAGTGACGCGCTGGCCGCCATCATCGGCACGGGCCCGTACCCCCGTACCGAAGTGACCAAGAAGATCTGGGAGTACATCAAGAAGAACAAGCTGCAAGACGCAGTCAACCGTCGCATGATCAACGCCGATGCCAAGCTGAAGGAAATCTTCAAGAAGGCGCAAGCGTCGATGTTCGAGATGACCAAGATGATCAACGGCCATCTGAAGTGATTTCGCGACGGACGGCTTGCCGTCCTGTCGAAAAGCCGGTGCCCTGCACCGGCTTTTTTCTTTTCCGCCCGCGCTAAGCTAGTAGCGGCGCTGGCTCCGACAGGCCGAATAGTGCGGCGCCATTGGCCCAGCCGATGCGCCGCGCGATCGGCGCCGGCAGCTCGCCGAGCCAGGCGCGGGCCTCGTCCATCAGCGCCTCGTAGTGCTGCCAGCGGGCGTTGATCCAGGTGTCCGAGCCGATCAGGAAGCGCTCGGGCAGCTCGGTGCACAACGCGCGCCAGGCGGGCGTCATGCGGCCGCCTTCGGTCAGGCCGGGCCGGTACGACAGCTCGCCGGCCAGGCTCGGGTGGCGCTGCATCAGCTCGCGCACGCGCGCCACCGGCGCACCATCGATGCCGGTGTGGGCCCAGATCAGTTTGGCGCCCGGCGCATGGGCCAGCAGCCGCTCGACGGCTGCGTCGTCGACATGCGCCAGCACCACCAGGCCGCGCGCCTGCGCCAGCTTCATCAGCTTGGCCGCCACCGGGCCATCGGCGTTGGCGCTGTCGTAGAGGTGGAATTCGCCAAGGCCGCGGTACGGACCTGCGGCGGTACCGGCAGCCAGCTCGGACTGCACCATGGCGTGGATCGACTCGTCGGCAAACCAGCTCGCGTAATCGGCGCGGTTGCGGTACAGGCGCACGAACGGCACCACGGTGACGCCCGCGGCGCGGGTGGCTGCCGTGGCCGCGGCCAGGCTGCGCGTGCCGTCGTTGGGCCGGCTGTTGGCGACGATGGCGCGCACGCCACTGCGCTTCATGCGCCCGAGCACATCGGCCAGCGGGTGCGGCCCGGCGGCTTCGTCGTTGTAGTGCAGGTGGGCATCGAACAGCGGGCCCTCGTAGCGCGCGGCGGCGCGGGCTCGGCCAGCGACGCCGAGGGCCGCCGCTGCCCCGAGCAGCAGGCCGCGGCGTTGCATCACGCCGCCAATTTGCGCTCGACGAAATCGAGCCGGTCCTGGCCCCAGAAGATTTCGCCGTCGATGACATAGCTCGGCGCGCCGAACACGCCCGCGTCGATGGCGCGCTGGGTGTTGGCCTCGTAGCGCTCCTGCACCGCCTGCGAATGCGCGTCTTCCAGGCGCCGCGCCGGCAGCTCGCGCTCGCGCAACAGGGTGGCCAGTAGGGCCTCGTCGGCAATGTTGCGCTCGTCGACCCAGACCGCGCGCAGCACCGCGTCGGTGATGTGCATTGCCGCGTCGCTGCCGTCGTGCAGGGCCACAGCGATGATGAGGCGCGCCGCGTCGTCACCGGCCACCGGGAAATATTTGGGCTGCAGCTTCAGCGGCGCATGCAGGTGGTCGGCAAAGCGCTGCAGCTCGACCAAGCGGTAGGCTTGGCGCTGCGGTGCGCGCTTGCCCAGTGGCAGGCCGCCGGAGATCGGGAAGACCTTGCCACCCAGGTCCACCGGCAGCACCTCGATGCGCGCGCCGTGCTGGCGCGCGATGTCCCAGAAGCGCAGGTGGCCGAGGTAGGTCCACGGCGACTGCGGGGAAAAGTAATACTGGATCTCGGTCATGGCGGCGGCGGTTCGTGAAAGATCGCACGGTAGCTGATTTGGCTGCGCCTCGCTGTCCACCGCACTTGCGGGCGCGGGGGTCGGGGGGCCGCCGTATGGGGGAGGGCACGGTTGCGCGACGGAACCTCGCGGACAATCGAAACACTCCGTCACACCTTACCCGCCCCGCCCCAACCGTGCAATTCGCGTCCACCGTCGCCACCCTCGCCTCCCTGGCCGCTGTGCTGCTCGGCACGGCGGGCCGCGCCGACGCCGCGGTGACCAACGTGCCGCGCATGGAGCGCGTAGCCACCTGCAGTTGGGACCGCCCGGGCCACAACCCGTTCATGGGCGACGTGGTCGCAGCGATCGACCGCTACATCGACATCCCGACGATCGTGCGCATCAAGCTCAAGCAGCGCATGCAGGCGCGGCAATATGACGACCTGGTCGACATCCGCCGCGACGAGATAACCGGCCGCGAACGCTACGAGCCCACCATCCGCGACATGCATTTCGGCCTGGACCGTGTTTGCCGCCAGGTTTCGCGCGCGGGCTGGGCCGCGAAGATGCGTGAACGTGGCCTGGTCTATTGCGAGCAGGGCCATTGCATTCTGGTGCCGACGGTCTGCCGCAACGTCAGCCGCATCGAGCGCCGGCCGACGCTGGTGGCCGGCGCGCCACCGGCGGACCCGCTCGACGCTCCGCTGGGCATTGACCCCCCGGCGGCCGGACCGGATGCCAACCGTTCGGCACCGCGCGGCCCGACCGCCATGTCGTCGCACGCCGAGGCCGTAGCCGGCGCCGACGTGCCGGGCTGGCCCACCGGCAGCGGCAATGACGGCGCCGTGGGGACCGGCATCGTTATCGGTGATGCAGGCTGGCCCGGGTTGGGCCCATGGCCGGGGTGGTCGATGGCCTCACCGGATGCCGCGTATGACGGGCCCGGCGCTGCGGACGGCGGCGGCAGCGGCCAGGCCGATCGCAGCGGGGGCAGCGAAAACGGCGGAGCCGGTGGAGGCGCTGGCGGTTTGCCGAGCGGCGGCGCATTCCCCACCGGCGATGGCGGGCCCTTCCCGGCCGACGGCGGCGTGACCCCTGGCGTCCGCGGCGGCACCACGGGCAGCAATGGCACGGCCGCGACGGCCGTGCCCGAGCCGGGCACCTGGGCGAACTTGCTCGTGGGTGGGCTGCTGCTGGCGCTGGTCAGCGCGCAGCGAAAACGCCGCCGGCTGCCGCGTTGAGAGTGACTTTGCTGCCCACCGCCACGCCCAGGTGGGCGACCCAGAAACGCTCATAGCGCGAACCGTGCCGCTGCACGCAGGCCAGGCCGACATCGCGAAACTCGGGCTGCATCAGGTTGACGCAATGCGCAGGACTGGCCAGCCAGGCCTGCAGCGTGTCGTCGAAATCAGTCTGGCCGGCGGCCAGGTTCTCGCCAGCGCCCAAGGCCGCATACCCCACCTGGCGCAGGCGTGCGCCGAGGCCGCGCTGGCGCGCATCGACATGCGACAGCAGGTCGCGCTGTGCCAGGTCGCTGGCCTGCGCGTACGCGCTCGCGGCCAGACGAGCGTCCCACGCCAGCAGGTGCCTGTCGGCGTTGGCGGCGGCGCAGGGGGCGTCAGCCTGCTGACGCCACTCATTCAGGCGCTGCACGGCCCGCTGGGCAGCGTCGGCATCGGCGCAGGGCTCGAGTTCGCTGTCGGCCTGCGCCGAGGTGATCAGGAAGGCAGCGGCGAGCAGGGCGGCGACCGCAGTGACCAGCGCACAGCGCGGTGGAAGGAACTGGCTGGCAAACATGCGCCAATTCTCGAAAGAAAGCGCCCGCGGCGGCAGCGGCACATGTCACGCCGGCCGCGCCGGGCTGGTGTCCACTTGTCACGATCGCCGACGCCGCGGCCGGCGATCAGGCACAGCGTCACGCCGCTTGCCGTGCCAGCAACGGCGCCAGGAAGCGGCCGGTGTGGCTGCCCGGGTGCGCGGCCACGGCTTCGGGTGTGCCGGTCACCACCACCCGGCCGCCGCCGCCGCCGCCTTCGGGGCCCATGTCGATCAGCCAGTCGGCCGTCTTGATGACATCCAGGTTGTGTTCGATGACGACGATGGTGTTGCCGGCATCGCGCAACTGGTGCAGCACCTTGAGCAGCAGCTCGATGTCGGCGAAGTGCAGGCCGGTGGTCGGCTCGTCGAGGATGTAGAGGGTGCGCCCGGTGTCGCGCTTGCTGAGTTCGAGCGCCAGCTTGACGCGCTGGGCCTCGCCGCCCGACAGCGTGGTCGCACTCTGACCCAGCGTGATGTAGCCCAGGCCGACATCGAGCAGGGTCTGCAACTTGCGCGCGATGCTCGGCACGGCCGAGAAGTAGCTGAAGGCGTCTTCCACCGTCATGCCGAGCACGCCGGTGATGTGCTTGCCCTTGTAGAGGATCTCCAGCGTTTCGCGGTTGTAGCGCGCACCGTGGCAGACATCGCAGGGCACGTACACGTCGGGCAGGAAGTGCATCTCGACCTTGAGCACGCCGTCGCCCTGGCAGGCTTCGCAGCGGCCTCCGGCCACGTTGAAGGAGAAGCGGCCGGGCCCGTAGCCGCGCTCGCGCGCCGCCGGCACTTCGGCGAAGAGTTCGCGGATCGGCGTGAACAGGCCCGTGTAGGTGGCCGGGTTGCTGCGCGGCGTGCGGCCGATGGGGCTCTGGTCGACGTTGATGACCTTGTCGAAAGCCTCCAGGCCCTCGATCGCATCGTGCGGCGCCGGCTCGGCATGGCTCTGGTAGAGCTTCTTCGCCACTGCCGTGTACAGGGTGTCGTTGACCAGGGTGCTCTTGCCCGAGCCCGACACGCCGGTGACGCAAGTGAACAGACCCACCGGGATCTCGACCGTGACGCCTTGCAGGTTGTTGCCGCGGGCGTTGAGGATGCGCAGCCAGCCCTCACCCCAGCCCTCTCCCAGGGGGAGAGGGAGTGAGTTCGCCCCCTCTCCCCCTGGGAGAGGGCTGGGGTGGGGGCCGGGCGGCACGCGCCGCTTGGGCACCGCAATGCGCAACACGCCGCCGAGGTAGCGCCCGGTCAGCGACTCGGCATTTGCCGCCACCTCGTCCGGCGTGCCCTGCGCGATGACCCGCCCGCCATGCACGCCGGCACCCAGGCCCATGTCGACGACATGGTCGGCGCTGCGGATCATGTCTTCGTCGTGCTCGACCACCAGCACGCTGTTGCCCAGGTCGCGCAGGCGGCGCAGGGTGGCGATCAGACGCTCGTTGTCGCGCTGGTGCAGGCCGATGCTCGGCTCATCCAATACATACATCACGCCGGTCAGGCCCGAGCCGATCTGCGAGGCCAGGCGGATGCGCTGGGCCTCGCCGCCACTCAGCGTGTCGGCATTGCGGTCCAGGCTGAGATAGTTCAGGCCGACGTCGTTCAAAAACTTCAGCCGCGAGCGCACTTCCCGCATCACTTTCTCGGCGATGTCGGCCTTGTTGCCGACCAGGTGCAGCGACTCGAAGTGCGCCAGGCAATCGGCCAGCGTGGCGTGCTCGACGGCGTAGATCGGCAGGCCGCGCACAGCAGGGTCGTCGCCTTGCAGGAGGACATGGCGGGCTTCGCGCTTGAGCCGTGTGCCGTGACATTCGGGGCAGGGCTTGGCGGCCTGCAAGCGCGCCAGGTCTTCGCGCACTGCGGCCGAATCGGTTTCGCGCCAGCGCCGCTCGAAGCTCGGGATCACGCCTTCGAAAGGGTGAAAGCGCTTGACGCTGCGCTTGCGGCCGGCGGCGCCCTCCGCCTGGTAAATGAAAGCGATCTCGGTCGCACCCGAGCCGAACAGCAGCACCTGCTGGTGTTCCTTGCCCAGTTGCTCGAAGGGCGTGTCGAGGTCGAAGCCGTAGTGCTTGGCCACGCTCTCGAGCAGGGTGTGGGTGTAGGCGTTGCGCCGGTCCCAGCCTTTGATCGCGCCGCTGGCCAGGCTGATCGACGGAAAGGCGACCACCCGATCGGGGTCGAAGGCGGTCACCTGGCCCAGGCCGTCGCAGCTCGGGCAGGCGCCGACGGGCGAGTTGAACGAAAACAGCCGAGGCTCGAGCTCGGGCAGCGAATAGCTGCACACCGGGCAGCCGAATTTGCTGGAGAAGAGATGCTCACGGCCACTGTCGAGTTCGAGTGCCAGCGCACGGCCATCGGCGATGCGCAGCGCGGCTTCAAAACTTTCCGAGAGCCTTT